>JAEZUZ010000041.1 GCA_023443345.1 Bacillota bacterium | reverse complement strand
GCTATAGAAGTCATGTTAGCGATGGTTGCTTCAAAGTTTTTTAATGCTCAAGAAGTTACAAATGTAGAATGGGCAAAGATAGGACAGGAAGCAGAAAATATATATTTTGGAAAGCCATGTGGACTTATGGATCAAATGGCGTGCTCAGTTGGTTCAGTTGTTCATATTGATTTTAAAGATAAGGAAAATCCAATTATAGAGCCCCTTGAATTTGATTTAAAAGCTCACAACTATTCTCTATGTATTTTAGATGTTGGAGCAAGCCATGCAAATCTAACAGATGCGTATGCTTCAATTCCTAGAGAAATGAAAGAAGTGGCAAGTTTCTTTGGCAAACAATTTCTAAGAGAAGTAGACTTTAATGAGTTCTTAAGTAGAGTTCATGAGCTTAAAGATAGAGTTCCAAAGAGAGCCATATTAAGAGCTATACATTTCTTTAGTGAGCAAAATAGAGTCAGAGAGGCAGTTAAATCTATTAAGAAAAATGAACTTAAAGAATTCCTTAATTACATAAATGAATCTGGGAAATCTTCATGGATGTATTTACAGAATATATATCCTGATAATGATTCTAGTGAACAGTCTATGTCAATAGCATTGGCTCTAACAAAAATGTTCCTTAAAGAAGATGGAGCTTTAAGAGTTCATGGTGGTGGCTTTGCCGGAACAATTCAAGTCTTTGTTCCAAATGATAGACTTCAAGAATATGTCAATTTTATAGAAAAATATTTTGGTGATAATAGCTGTAAGATTTTATCTATAAGAAATAGAGGAGCTATAGTTTTTGAACTCGATAATTAGAAAGGAGTTTGTATGGCAATAGTAGTTTGCGGTGGTGCTGGATATGTTGGATCTCATACAGTAAGAGCACTATATGAAAAGGGAATAGAAGTCATTGTAGTAGATAATCTTCAGACTGGCCATAGAGCGGCCGTTCCTAAAGATGTAAAGTTTTATGAAGCAGATTTAAGAGATAAAAAGGCATTAGATGAGATATTTTCTAAGGAAAATGTAGAGGGAGTAATACATTTTGCAGCAAATTCACTTGTTGGTGAGTCTGCTCAATTTCCTCTAAAGTACTATGACAACAACGTATATGGGACACAGGTACTTTTACAATCAATGTTAGATAATGATATAAATTACATTGTTTTTTCATCAAGTGCTGCAGTCTATGGAGATCCTGAAAAAATTCCTATGGAAGAAGATGATAGAAAACACCCAGAAAGTTGCTATGGTCAGACAAAATTAGCAATGGAAGAAATGATGTACTGGGTATCTAAAGCCTCAAATCTTAGATATGTAGCTCTTAGATATTTCAACGCATGTGGAGATCACGAAAGTGGAGAAATAGGTGAAGATCACAACCCTGAGACACATTTAATTCCATTAGTTCTACAAGTTGCCAATAAAAAAAGAGAAGATATAAAAATATTTGGCACTGACTATCCAACAGAAGATGGGACATGTATTAGAGACTATGTACATGTCAATGACTTAGCAAGAGCACATATTCTAGCTATGGAATATTTACAAAATGGTGGAGAGTCACAGGCTTTCAATGTTGGAACTGGAAAGGGTTACTCTGTAAGAGAGATAATTGAGCACTCAAGAAAAGTAACTCAAGAGCCAATTAAGGCTATTGATTCAGATAGACGTGAAGGGGATCCTTCAATTGAAGTAGCTTCAGTAAAGAAAATCAAAGATATTTTGGGATGGCAAGCTCAGTATACAGATTTAGACGAAATTTTAAGGACAGCATGGAATTGGCATAAAAATAATCCAGATGGATATGGAGATAAGTAATGTTAAATACATATACAATATCTTCTAAATTTAATGGCAATTTAGCGACCTTAAAAGTCACAGATTATGGTGCAACTACTATTTCGTTAGTTATAAATGATGGAAAAAAGGACGTTGATGTACTACTTGGCCCAGAAAATGCAGAAGATTATAAAAATCAAGATAAGTACTTTGGAGCAATAGTTGGAAGAGTAGCTAATAGAATAGCAGGAGCAACTTTTACATTAGATTCTAAGCAATATAAATTAAAAGCTAATTCAGAAAACAACTTACTTCATGGAGGTGAAGGTGGGTTTAATAGCAAAATTTGGAATTTAGAATCTTTAGATGAAAATAGTATTACTTTCTCATATCTATCAAAAGATGGTGAAAATGGATTTCCTGGGAATTTAAAAGTCTATGTTACATATGTTTTAAAGTCTAATAAAAATCACCTAGATTTTGATATAATATACAAGGCAAGCACAGATAAAAATACACTGTGTAATTTGACTTGGCATGGATATTTTAACTTGTATGGTCAAGATAAAAATACTCTTAAAGGTCATTTTCTAAAGATAGAAGCTGATCAATTTACAGATAATGGCAATCAGTCATACCCAAATGGGGATTTAAAATCTGTAGAAGGCACATGTATGGACTTTAGAGAGTTTAGAGATCTATATGAAGTTCTAAATCGAAATGAGAGCATGTTAGAATCAGCAAGAGGTTTAGATCATAACTTTATATTGCACAAAGATAGTGTTAGTGATTTAAAACTAGCAGCAACTCTTAAAAATGAAAATTTAGTTCTAGAATGCTATACTACAAAGCCAGGTATACAGATTTATACTTCAAATTATCTTGAAGGAGAAAAAGGAAAAGCAGTAGTATATAAAAACCAAAGTGGCATTTGTTTAGAAACTCAAAATTGGCCTAATGCTATAAATTATAGTCATTTCCCTGATTCAATTTTAAGAGAATCTCAAGAGTATAATCACATGACAAGATATAGATTTAAGCTTGTGTAGGAGGAAAAATGAAATTAGATTTAAGATATTGTGACTATGGTATTGAAGAATTAAAGAAGTATCAAGGCGAAATTGATAGAGTTCACAATATGATACATCAAAAAACTGGTGAAGGCTCTGACTACCTTGGATGGTTAGATTTGAGCAAGAGATTAGATGATTCAATGCTTAAAGAAATCCAAGATATAGCTAATGAAATTAGAGAAAATGCCGATGTACTAGTTGTGTGTGGAATTGGTGGGTCTTATCTAGGGGCAAGATCTGTTATAGATGCACTTAGATCTGAGTTTTCAAATAAACCAGAAATCATATATTTTGGAAATTCTATTTCAAGTGAACAAGCAAGGGAAATCTTAGATTATATTAAAGATAAAAGTGTATATGTACATGTAATAAGTAAGTCAGCTAGAACACATGAGACAGCTGTAAGCTTTAGAATTCTAAGAGAATACATGGAAGAGAAGTATAAAGAAGAGGCAAGTAGAAGAATTATAGCTACTACTGATAAGAGTGCAGGTGCTTTAAGAGTTCTATGTGATAAATTAAACTACAGAAATTTCGTACTTGATTCAGATATTGGAGGAAGATATTCAGTATTTACTCCTGTTGGGCTACTAGCTATAAGTGTTGCAGGATTTGATATTTTCCAAATCAAAAAGACACTTGAGATGGCTCAAGAAAAATATGCTAATCCAAATATTGAAGAAAATATAGCCTACCAGTATGCATTGGTTAGAAACTTACTTTATAAAGATAATAAATTTGTCGAAGTTTTAGTAGCTTACGATCCAAAGCTTAGATATATTGGAGAGTGGTTTAAACAACTATATGGAGAATCAGAAGGAAAAAATGAGAAGGGAATCTTTCCAGCTTCAGTAATCAATACTACAGATTTACATTCAATGGGACAGTATTTACAGCAGGGAAGTAGAATACTTTTTGAAACTACAATAAGCTTTAATAGATCTAATGCAGAAATCGTAGTGCCAAAACTTCAAGAAGATGTAGATGGACTAAATTATGCAGCAGGAAAGACACTTGATCAAGTAAATGAAGCTGCAATGCTAGCTACTATACTAGCTCACAGAGCTGATGGGGTTAATAATCTAAGAATTTCTATGGAAAAAAAAGATATAGCAACAATTACTGAACTTTACTACTTCTTTATGAAGGCATGTGCAGTAAGTGGATATCTACTTGGAATAAATCCATTTGATCAGCCGGGAGTTGAGGGATATAAAGACAACATGTTTGCTTTAATAGGCAAGCCTGGTACTCAAGACAGAAGAAAAGAATTGGAGAAGCTTCTATGATTCTAGGAATAGACCTAGGTGGTACAAATATTGCAATGGGAGTTGTAGATAATGGAGAAATCGTATTTAAAAGAGAAGTTCCTGTTAATAAAACTTCCAAAGATGCTCTGATATCTCAACTTAGAGATGAAATATCTGCTGTTAAAGAAAAATATGACATAAAAAAAGTCGGAATTGGCATACCAGGAATGGTAGATCACAGGAGAAACTACATATATAGATGTGTAAATGTCCCTCTTGTAGATGTCGACTTAGAGCGAGAATTAAAAGATTTAAATGTCGAACTTTTCATTGGTAATGATGCAACAGTTGCATGTGTTGCTGAATTTGGATTTGGAAAACTTAAAGGGGTTAATGATGGACTTCTAATTACACTTGGAACTGGTATAGGCGGCGGAGCAATTGTAGATGGAAAAGTGCTATATGGACACAATGGACAGGCACTAGAGCCTGGGCATGCTGTAATAGTTAAAAATGGACGCAAGTGTACTTGTTCAAGAAATGGCTGCTTTGAAGCCTATGCATCAGCTAGTAGATTTTTAGAAATATATAATGAAAAAAGTCAGAATAAAGCTACAAGTGCAAAGGAAATTTTTGATAGACATTTAGAAGGAGATGAGCTAGCTACTGAATCAATCTCTGAATTGACAGATTATATAGCAGTAGGTTTAGCAAATTTAGCACTTATATTTAATCCTCAAAAGATTATTTTAACAGGTGGTATGTCAAAGGCTTGGCCTATAATTAAAGATCAACTTCTTGAGAAACTTTCAAATGAAATAATATATCCAAAGGAATTTCATCCAGAAGTCGATGTCAGTTTAATTGACAATCCAGGAATACTTGGAGCAAGTTATCTATGTGAAATATAAAAGGAAGACGATGTCTTCCTTTTATTTTATTCTATTCTATTATTGTTTTTATTTTATTATCCTTTTTTCCTTTTTTCTCTCTATTTTATATAGAGCAATTAAACCAAATGTTGCTATAATACACAGAAGTGAGAATATAGCCCAACTCATTTTTGGAGTATAGTGATTTAAAAGTATACTCATTAATTTTGGACTTAAAACTATTGCAACACCTCTAGTTATATCGAAAATTCCCCCAAATCTTGCCCTGAAATTCCTTGGCGTATGTTTTAGGATATATACATTTGTATTTACCTTATTAAATATTTCTCCTATAGTCCAAAGTATTACACTTAAGTAGTAAAGTGGCATGCTGTAGTAGAATAATCCAAGCATTCCAAGTCCAACTGTTGTAAAAATTCCACCTAGAATTAGATTAAATAATGCGTCATGTTTTTGATTAAAGTCATTTAATAGGAATGAACCTATTACAACTACGATTGCATTTAAGGCCATTAGTTTACCATTTATAATTGGTGCTTGAACTGGACCATATGCTCTTTTTAGCTGAAGTGGAAGTCCATAAGTTGATTGAGCATACATAAGTACAATAGGTAGTGAAATTATTAAAAATGAAAATAGGTACTTTTTCTTTAATAAAACTAATAGTGGATTTTTAGTCTCAAGTTCTACAG
>JAEZUZ010000026.1 GCA_023443345.1 Bacillota bacterium | reverse complement strand
CGGAGTTTGCTAAATTAAGTATAGTATACTTTTTATTTAGCGTGTACTCTAAAGGTATTATAATCAGCTCTTTTTTTATAAACTACTTAAGTTCAACAACAGCTCCAGCTTCTTCAATTTGTTTCTTGATTGCTTCAGCTTCAGCCTTGTCAACACCTTCTTTAAGTGTGCTTGGAGCTCCATCAACAAGATCCTTAGCATCCTTAAGTGATAGACCTGTGATACCACGTACTTCCTTGATAACTTTAACCTTAGAAGCACCAGCATCCTTAAGGATAACTGTGAATTCTGTTTGCTCTTCTTCAGCAGCAGCTTCTGCTCCACCAACAGCAACTCCGCCAACTGGCATTGCAGCACTTACACCGAACTCTTCTTCACATAGAGTTACAAGTTCATTAAGCTCTAATACGCTCATCTCTTTAATAGCATTGATAATATCTTGTTTTGTCATAATTATTCTCCTTTGCTCTCTGCAATTGCCTTAACGACAGCTGCAAACTTAGTAACTGGTGCCTTGATTGAACCCATAAATTTGGCAATAAGCACTTCTTTTGATGGAATATCTGCAATTTTCTTAATCATATCTCCATCATAGAAGACACCATCAACAACACCCATCTTTAGTTCTAACTTATTGTTTTTCTTTGCAAATTCCTTTGCAACTCTTGCTGCACTTGTAGCATCTGACATTGCAAAAGCTATACCATTAGGACCTGTTAGGTTATCAGCAAGCTTTTCAAATTCAGTACCTTCAACAGCAAGCTTTACAAGTCTGTTCTTAAATACATGGTATTGAACATCTTCTTTGCGAAAACTATTACGAAGTTCTGTAGCATCAGAAACAGTAAGCCCTTGATAGTCTAACACTACTGCTGCTTTAGCAGATTCAAAGACTTCTTTAATTTCTTGAACTTTTTTCTCTTTAAGTTCACGATTCTTCGACATGTTTTCTCCTTTCATACAAAAAACCTCTTCCAAGACGTAAGAAGAGGCTTATCTTCCACCTCGGTAGGAAATTAAGCACACGCACCTACTGTCTTGGGTAAAAAGTTTTATAGTTTCGGATCTACTTTAATACCAGGGCCCATTGTTGAGCATATTGAAACATTTTTAAAATATGTTCCCTTTGCTGCTGATGGTTTTGCCTTGGCTACAGTTTCGATGATAACTTGAATGTTTTCAACTAACTGCTCATCAGTGAAAGAAAGTTTTCCCACTGATACGTGAATTTGATTTGATTTTTCTAATCTATATTCTACCTTACCAGCTTTGATTTCTTCAATAGCTTTTGCAAGATCCATTGTTACTGTTCCTGACTTAGGGTTTGGCATTAATCCCTTAGGTCCTAAAACACGACCTAGTCTACCAACAACTCCCATCATATCAGGTGTAGCAACGATAACATCAAATTCAAACCAATTTTCTTTTTGAATTTTTTCTGCCAACTCTTCGGCACCGACAAAATCTGCTCCTGCTTTTTTTGCTTCTTCAGCCTTATCGCCTTTAGCAAAAACTAGAACACTACTTGTCTTTCCTGTCCCATGAGGCAGAACTGTCGCACCCCTAACTTGTTGATCAGCATGACGACCATCAACACCAAGTCTGAAGTGAACCTCTACAGATTCATCAAACTTAGCTGGTTGCATTTCTTTCATAAGCTTTACAGCTTCTGAAATCTCAAATACTTGATTCTTGTCATAACGCTGTGAGTTAAGGATCCATTTTTTTGATTTCTTCATCTATCCTCCTCCGTGGTACAACCGATAAAATCTCCCACAGGTTTCTCTACTTCTCTACCGTTACGCCCATACTTCTTGCTGTACCTTCGATCATGCTCATTGCACTCTCGATTGTATTAGCATTTAGATCACGCATTTTGAATTCTGCGATTTCCTTTACTTGAGCCTTTGTCAATTGACCAACCTTTGTCTTGTTAGGAACTGCTGAAGCACTTTCTAAACCTAGTGCCTTCTTAATAAGAACAGCTGCCGGTGGTGTCTTTAGTTCAAATGTAAAAGAGCGATCTGCATAAACTGTAATAACAACAGGGGTAATTATCCCGTTTTGATTCTGAGTTTTAGCATTGAACTCCTTAGTAAATTGAACAATGTTAACCCCATGCTGACTTAGAGCAGGACCAACTGGTGGGGCTGGTGTAGCTTTACCTGCAGGGATTTGCAATTTAATAAGACCAATAACTTTTTTAGCCATATTGCTCCTCCTTTATAGCTTTTCGATTTGATACGCTTCAAACTCAATAGATGTAAGGCGAACAAACATATTTACTTCAACTGTAATAAGTCCCTTATCATAGTTTATTGCCTTTACAATTCCATTGTAGTCTGCAAACGGTCCATCGATTATGCACACTTCATCACCAACTGCAAATTCAATATTTACATTTGGTTTTTTCTCTACGATACCCATATGTCGCAATTCTTCTTCACTCAGTGCAACAGGTGTAGATCCCGGTCCAACAAACCCAGTTACACCCCTTGTATTACGAACCACGAACCAAGTATCTTCATTCATAATCATCTTTACGATTACATAGCCTGGAAACAACTTGCGTTTCTTGATTATAACCTTATTATCTTTCTTTACAGGTGAATCTTCCATAGGAACTTCAATATCTAAAATTAGATCCTGCATCTCAAGACTTTCGACCTTACTTTGCAAAGATGCCTGTACCTTTTTTTCGTGACCTGAATATGTGTGAACCACATACCACTGAGGTGTTGCTTGAGTGGTCATATCCCCTCCTATAGCCAATTCAGGAATACTTGTGAAAATAGGACATCAAAGATTCCTGTTATAACAGCAACAACAAGGGAAACACCTAGTACTATAAGGGTATAGTTTTTTAAATCTTTCTTATTAGGCCATGTAACCTTTTTTAACTCGCTTTTTACTCCGTGAAAGTATTTCTTGGTGCGAGCAATTATTCCCATACGTTCATTATTATTTTTGTTAGCCATATTACTTTGTCTCTTTATGTAGCGTATGTTTTTTACAATGTTTGCAGTACTTACGCATCTCTAAACGTTCAGTGTTTGTCTTCTTATTTTTAGTAGTGTCGTAATTTCTGTTTTTACATTCTTCACAAGCTAATGTAATTCTTACCCTCATGTATTCCTCCTGTTGATTGTAACAAATGGAGCCCATAGGCAGATTTGAACTGCCGACCTCCGCCTTACCAAGGCGACGCTCTAACCACCTGAGCTATATGGGCATATCGCATAAAACATTTTAACCCAATTAAAAAATAAATGCAAGTTATTTTTTATTTTAAATTTCTGCTAAATTCGTAAAAAATTATACCCGCAGCAACAGATGCGTTTAGGGATTCAAAACCACTTGCATCGATATAAAATTTAAAATCACAATTTTTCTCAACCTGCACGCTCATGCCCTTTGACTCACTTCCGATAATTATAACACTTTTCCTATCAAATTGCATATCTTGAATTTTTTCGTTTGCTCTAAGGCTTGATCCATAGACCCAATATCCATTTTCCTTAAAGTACTCTAATGCATAATTTATATTTGATACTCTTGCAATTCTTGCCTTATATATTGCCCCTGCTGATTCTTTGGCAACCGTGTCATTTATTGGAGCAGAATTTCTCGTTCTTAAAACAATATTTTTAATTCCAAAGGCTACTGCTGACCTTATTATAGCTCCAACATTGTGAGTATCTGTAAGCCCGTCAAGTACTACAACTGGGCCATCACTTAAATCTTCTAAACTTAATGTAGAGATATTTGATACTTGTGCAATAACTCCCTGATGAAAATCGGTTATATTATCTAAATAAAATTTTTCTTTAAAGTAAAAGGGAATTTTCTTTTCTTTACAGCGTGATATTATCTTTTCTAACTTATCATTTTTAATCTTTGACTGTATAAAAACTTTTTCAACACCTACGTTGGACTCCAATGCTTCTAATATCGCGTTTCTCCCTTTTATATATGAATCATTATTCATTTTGAACTTCCTTAGAGTCTATTGTGTAAATTATCCTATCTATAATTTCTTTAATTCGCTGCTTATTTCTAGATAAATATAGAAAACCAAAGAGTGTTTCAAGGCCTGTTGCATATCGATATTGAGATATTGTTGCATTTTTTGCCTTTGAATGACTTTTAGAATTTCTACCTCTTCTTATATAATCTAATTCTTCCTGAGTAAAAAAATCATTTAATTCATGTACAGAGTAACTTTGAGCTTTTGCACTGACATATTTTATAGAAGATTTATGCAAATTTTCTACAGATATATTGTGTCTAGTTATCAGATATTCTCTGACATATAACTCCATTACTGCATCACCTAAATAAGCTAACTGAATTGCCGAAAATTCACTTATATTTTTGTCCATGTCGTTGAGTCTTTTGTATCCTTTAAGGTAATTCCCATTGAGTTTAGTTCATCTCTTAACTCATCTGCCCTTTTATAATCCCTATTTCTTTTAGCTTCTAATCTAAGAGCAATTAAATCTTCAACTTTTTTGATAAATTCAGGTTCTAACTCTTCTTTATCAAAAAGACCAAGCTTAAGAACTTCATCTATTTTCAAAATTGTATAAGCTTTTTCGCCTGATGACATATCTCTGTCATTTAGAACATCATACACTACTGTTAAACCATTTGCGGTATTTAAGTCATCCTGCATAAATGACAAAAACTTATTATAGTAAATAAGTGACTTTTCACTCTCAATAGGTTTATCTAAACTTAAGGTTTTTTCTAATAATTTATTGTATGCATCCTTTGCATTATCAAGAGCATTAAATGTAAATGTCTGCTGTTTTCTATAATGCCCATTTAATAGATAATACCTATAGACCATTGGATCATAACCCTTCTCCTTAAGTAGGCTAAGTGTTAAAAAATCTCCTTTTGATTTACTCATTTTTCCCTGGTTATCAATCAAAAACTCACTATGCCACCAGTAGTTGACCCAGTGTTTTCCTGTATAACCTTCTGTCTGAGCTATTTCATTTGTGTGATGAGTATGTATGTGGTCAACTCCTCCACAGTGAATATCTATATTGTCTCCTAATAACTTAAGTGCAATTACAGAACACTCCAAATGCCATCCAGGATAACCTGTTCCAAATGGTGTTTCCCACTTCATCTGTTGATCTTCAAATTTACTCTTTGTAAACCACAGGACAAAGTCACTTGGGTGCTTTTTTAAAACATCTACTTCTACATCTTCTCTAGCTCCATGTTGAAGTTGGTCTAGTGGCAACTTAGATAGTTTTGTGTAGTCATCTGCTTTTGATATATCAAAATAGATATTTCCACCAGCTCTATAAGTATATCCCTTTTCCTCTAGTACCTTTATAAATTCAACATAGTCATCTATACATTCTGTAGCTTTTAAAATAGCATCAGGCTTTTTTATTTTGAGATCTTTACAATCTTTAAAAAATGCATCCGTGTAGAACTGCGCTATCTCATAGACGCTCTTGTTCTCTCTCTTAGCACCCTTTACCATCTTGTCTTCACCTTCATCTGCATCACTACTTAAATGACCAACATCTGTAATATTCATAGCTCTAGTTACATCATAACCACTAGCGATAAGAGTTCTAACTAAAATATCCTCCATTACATATGTTCTTAAATTTCCAATGTGAGCAAAATGATATACAGTAGGACCACAAGTATATATCTTTACTTTATTATCTTCTATTGGGATAAAATCTTCCACTTTTCTTGTAAGGGTATTATATAGCCTCATTAAAAAATCTCTCTCTTGTATTGTCTAGTCTTTTTAAAACTTTCTCTTTGCCAAGTATTTCGATGCTTTTTGCAAGATCTGGTCCATGTGGGGAACCATTTACAAATAGTCTTATTGGCATAAATAGTAATTTACCTTTAACTCCAACTTCTTTTTGGGCTAGTTTTAGTATGTCCTTAACTCCCTGAGCTGTAATTTCATCTTCATTCTCTATTTTGTTGTAGAAGAAATCAAAAAGCTCCCTTGTTTTTTCATGACTAAATACTTCATGACATTCATCGGCATAATTCTCAATCTTATCTAGTTGATAATCATCAAAATAATCATAAAATTCACTTAGTAAATCTACCTTTTCTTTTATAAGCTCAATTGCATCTATTACCTTAGGGTGAAGTAAAAATGAATGTTCTTTGTAATTCTTTAACCTAGAAAGAAGTTCTTTAGAATCCATCTCCTTTATATAAACATGATTAATATGTCTTAACTTTTCATAATTGAAAACTCCAGAAGATTTAGAAATTCTTTCTATTGAAAATTTCTTTATCAATTCATCTATACTTAGTATTTCTTGTTCATCTTCAGGTGACCATCCTACTAATGAAAGGAAGTTTAGAAGTGCTTCTGGCAAAAATCCCTTTTTTCTAAAGTCTGAAACAGCAACATCGCCCTCTCTTTTAGATAATTTTTTATGATTTTCATTTAGTATTACAGGCAGATGTACAAACTTAGGTTCGTCCCATCCAAAATATCTATATAGGAGCACATGTTTTGGTGTAGAGCTTAGCCACTCATCTCCCCTTATTACATGTGTGATGCCCATTAGATGATCATCTACTACAACAGCAAAGTGATATGTAGGATATCCATCTGCCTTTATGAGCACCTGATCATCCATGTCTGATGTATTAAACGTAACTTTTCCTTTTACTAAATCATCAAAAGAGATGTCTTGACTATTTGGAAGCTTCATCCTTATGACATGTTCTTCTGTCTTCATTCTTTCTAGAGCTTCTTCCTTTGGAATACATCTACAATGTCCGTCATAACCTCTGTGGCTGTCCTTCTCATCATAGGATTCTCTTAGTTTTTGTAATCTTTCCTTCGAACAAAAACAAGGATAAGCTAAATCTTTGTCAATAAGCTCTTTTATATATTTTTGATATATATCAAGTCTCTGTGACTGAATATAAGGACCACAATCTCCGATTTGATCTATTTTAGAATCATTAAGCACTGGGC
>JAEZUZ010000009.1 GCA_023443345.1 Bacillota bacterium | reverse complement strand
ATCTGCAAATGTCAAAAATGTAGCACCAAAATTTCTGTGTTCTCCGTAGAGAGTGATGCCATTTACAATTGCTGCCATTGCATGCTCTCTGATACCATAGGCTATATTTCTTGCTTCTCTATCTTGTCTACTAAACCATGAGTCGCTCTTTATCTTTGTCTTATTAGAAGATGCTAGGTCAGCTGAACCTCCAATAAAGAAGTCTAAGTTTTCTGCCATTAAATTTATTACTTTTTCTGAATGATTTCTTGTTGCATTGTCTTTTACTTCTTCTAAGAGCATCTTTTGGAATAGTTCATCGCTAAACTTTCTCTCTTGAACTTTATATCCTACTTGATAATTAGATATTTTTTCTCTTATTATTTCATCAAAGTGGGCTCTTACCTCTTCCGAAACATAGAAAGTTTTTTCAGGATCTAATCCAAGATTCTTCTTTACTTGTTTTGCTTCATCACTTCCAAGAGGTGTTCCATGAGCTGCTGAAGTCCCCTGAACTTTATTACTTCCATATCCTATTATTGTCTTAATAGATATAATTGTCGGTTTATCTGAAAGTTTTGCTTCTGAGATAGCCTTGCTTATAGCTTCTAAGTCATTACCGTCATCGACTCTTAAAGTATTCCATCCATAGGATTCAAATCTCTTGCTCACATTTTCTGACCAGGCAATATCTGCTTTTCCATCTATTGTTATGTTGTTGTCATCATATAGAACTATGAGTTTATTCAATTCAAGTCTACCCGCTAGAGAACAAGCTTCAGAAGTAACACCCTCCATTAAATCCCCATCTCCACATAGTACATATGTATAGTTGTCTGCCTTGCTCTTGCTTGCAGCTATTGCAAAGCCAACTGAAGATGCTAACCCTTGTCCTAGAGGTCCTGTTGTTATCTCTATTCCATCTAAATGACCATATTCTGGGTGACCTGCAGTAGGAGATCCAAGTTGTCTAAAGTTCTTTAGATCTTCCAAACTTACATCATATCCAAATAGGTGAAGTAAAGAATATAGTAGAGCTGAACCATGTCCTGCTGATAGAATAAATCTATCTCTTAAAGTCCAATTTGGATCTTTAGGATTAAACTTTAAATGATCTTTAAATAGCACATATGCCATAGGTGCTGCTCCAAGCGGAAGTCCTGGGTGTCCTGAATTTGCCTGATTTACTGCATCAATTGCAAGTGCCCTTATTGTCTGTAATGCTTCATTGTTGTATTTCATACGTCTTCCTTTCATTATTTAACCTAACATAGCTTATATAGGCTTCTTTCACTTTTTTATTTGTTATAGATTCATATGCACTTATATAGTATTCTAATTGTTTTTTATATGTGCTATATTCTTTATCATCTACATCTGTCTTATAGTCAAGTATGATTGCATTGCCGTCTTTTTCAATAATTAAATCTATCATACCTCTTAGATAAGAACCTGTATTTTCATCCATATATACAAATGTCTTCTCTCTTATAAAATTATATCCATTTTGGACGTATTTCTTTAAGAATCTCTCATAAAAATTTCTAGCCCAAGTGATAATTTTATTGTCAATCTCCTTTGCACTTGTAAGTTTAGAGATAGCAGCATCAAATCCATTTTCTTTGACAATCTCAAAGTCTATCCACTGCATAAGTTTGTGGAAGTCAACACCTCTCTGCTGTGCTTTGTTAAGTTCAAGCTCTCTAATTTCTACGGACTTTTTATTAATTAAAGAAGTCACACTATGCTTCTGTACATACTCTCTATTTATATCTGATATATTTTTAAATTCTGACTCTATGGACTTCTTCTCTAATTCAGATACTTCTCTCTTGCTATATTTTACTTTATTTTTATTAAGAGTTTCCAGTTTAAAATCTGTCATATCTACAATATTAAAGTTTTCTGAATTACCTATTGATTCTAAAGCAGACAGTATATACTGACTCATCTTATTTGCAAGATGGTACTTCTTATCATACTCTCTATCTTCTTGATCGTGAGTTAATACTACATATAACTGCCTCTCTGGCCTTGTCATTGCAACATAGAGCTGTCTAAGTTTTTCCTCTCTAGCTTTAAATACACCCTTGTTTTTAACAATCTCTTTTAATAAAGAGGTTATCTTAGTATTACTTTCTATATCTACTGAGTCAATATAGAAAAAGTCATCTTCTAGATATGAGTTACTCTTATTGTCTTCATTAAATTTAGAACTCATATTTGCTAGAAATACAGTATTAAATGTAAGACCCTTAGATTTATGTATACTCATAACCTTTAATATGTCTTCATTTTTGTTTACATAGGAATCAGTAGAAGATGCTCCATCTTGTGATAATACATTTTTTATATAGTATATAAAATTTGTAAGTCCAACTTGTGAAGATTCTCTATACTTATTAGCCACTCTAAAAAATGTATTTATATTTGTAATTCTCTGTTCTACATCATCAAGTGAGAGTATCCACTTCTCAAGTTCGAGATCCTGATATACCTTTTTTAAAAACTCATATATATTTAACTTCTTCTCTAAGGCCCTTAAATAATTCAACTTTTGAAAAAATTTCTCTACTTTCTCATCTCTTACTTCTTCTAAATAAGATGAGATTATAGTATAAAAGCTTCTCAAGCACCTATTTTCGGGCGTCCTTTTATAAGATAGCACTTTGTATATGTGATCATCTGTAAGATTAAATACAGGAAGTCGCATCATAGCTAATATACCAATATCTCTTGTATAGTTATTTATAGAACTTATAATCTCTATGAGAAGCTTTACTTCCAGATTGTCAACTAACTTCTGATCCTTATATATGTAATGAGCTATATCATGTTCTCTTAATAGTTCGCTGATGTCTTTTTCTTTTCTAGAGATAGTTGGCATAATTATAGCCATATCTCTCAACTTAATTCCCTTTTCTAATTCCTGTTTGATCTTACTTATTATAACTCTTATTTCCTGCCTAATTTTTTCTTCATCTCTTTGACCTTTTTTAATAGTTATAATCTCTATCTTATTATTAAATTTTTCTCCAACCTTCTGGCTTGTCTGCGCAAGGGCTAGATTTTCTTCTGTGTAGTTAATACCTCCAAATTCTTCAGTCATTATTTTATTAAATAATTCATTAACACCATCTATTATCTTCTTTGAAGATCTGTAATTATCTTTTAAAAATAATACTTTAGAATTTTTATCTGCATTAGAAAAAACTTCCTTTTTTCTCAAGAAATTCTTAGGTTCTGCTCCTCTAAAAGCATATATGCTCTGTTTTACATCTCCTACGACAAATAGATTGTTATCTCTGATTACTCTTTCTATAATTTTGTCTTGAATTTCTGAAGTGTCTTGATATTCATCGACAAACACATGGTCATAGTATTCTTTATAATACTGTGATACCTCGTCATTTTTGAGGACTTCATATGCCAGTATTTCTAAGTCATCAAAGGACAAAACCTTATTCATCTTTCTATTTTCAAAGGACTTAGAATAGAACTCATCTGCTAGTGCATATATAAATTTTATAAATGGCTTTTTACCTTTTTGTGTCTCTTTTATCTTCTCTCTATTAGAAGAAAATTTATAAATCTTCTGAGCTAAAGCCTTATATCTATTTCTATATTTATCGTGTTCTTTTTTTAGTTCTATTATATCTGGTTCATCTAGAGTTTTAATACTTGGCATTCTTGGAAATTTAGGTTCTAATTTAAAAGCATTCTCTATACACTCAAGATCTTCTTGCTGTAAATTTAGTAACTTTTCTCTGAAATTCTTTGACTGATTTTCTAAATCTTCAAGGCAACATTCTAGAGAAAGTTGATACTGATCTTTTGCTTCTTTTAAATATCCCCTGAGTTCATAGTCAATAAGTTTATCTATTTGATCTGGACTAAAGATTTCTTCTAATAATTGTTCATTATCTATTTCTTTTCTATAGATCCTATCAAGAAGAGACATGAGTTTTTGCTCATCACTAAAGAGTTCCATAAGTTCAATAAAGTACCTATTTTTCTCTTTATAATAACTTTGCTTTATTGAATTAAATACCTGTTGTTGCAGCATAAAAAGCTCACCACTTGAAGCTATCTGCATTTTTGGGTCAATATCTAACATAAAGAAATTTTCTCTTACGACCTTGCTACAAAATGCATGGATAGTCATAATGCTGGCTTGAAATAGGTCTCTCTTTTTATCTAAAGTGAGCACTTCTTCAACCTTCTTTTTGAGATCACTTGCACTTTCTTCTGTAAAAGTACATATCAGCATCTTTTTGAGGTCTTCTCCCTCTCTTAAAAGTTGCTTTATTCTCTCAATTAATACAGTGGTTTTCCCGCTTCCTGCATTGGCATTTACAAGTAAGCTCTTTCCTCTTTCATCTATACAGAGTTGTTGCTCTTTGCTAAATTTACTCATCTTCCTTCCTTGTTCTATAGCCCAGTTTAAATCTAGAAGGCACAAATCTACAAACACAAGAATAATCACAGTATGAACAATTAGGTCTAATTTCTGAAGACCTTACTTTAATATAGGGATGTATATTCCTATTGCCATTTTTGATTCCATGGGCAATATCTTTTACATGTTCCTCTACACTATCAACTAATGTTTCATACTCTTTCTTAGTTATTTTATTTTTTGCAAGTCTTGAATATTCGCTACTTAAAGTTTCATCTAAATTATCTTCAATAATCAATCTACTCTTAGACGGAGTTTCTCTTTTTACCTCTTTAGTCTCTGCAACTTCTTCATTCATGCGTGTTTTTAGTGAGTGATATTGAATCGCAGCAATATCCATATTTTTTGTTTTGGAATAGAGGCTTGCATAGAGTACAAGCTGAATCTTCTCCCCAGATTTTATTTCATCTACATCTATACTCTTTTTTGAGCTTTTGTAGTCAGTAATTACAAATATTTCTCTATCATCTGACTTTACAACATCAACTCTATCTATCTTTCCAGTTAGATTTACATCTGTATAGTTGCCATATACTTCCTGCTCATATAGATGTTCATCAAATTTCCCCTTAATTTCATTACAAATATCTTTAGATATATTTTCTAGGTCATACCTATACTTATAGCTGAAGTACTGATGTTGGAAATCCTTATTTAATATTTTGTCCTTATCTATTTTTTCTACAACACTCAAATAGAGTTTGTCAAAATCTACATCTTCTCCTTTTAATAACAACGGTACTGACTCTTGAAGAAAGCTGTGATAGATATTTCCCTTAAGTATCGGAGTTATTTCGTGATTTGTATTTTTAAGAGGCATTAGCTCATACTCAACAAAATAACTAAATGGACATCCCGTGTATTTATCAAGCCTTGAAAAAGATGTATTGATTACCTGATATCTATTTTCTGAATCTATATTTACTTCTGAATCAATTTTTAAGTTATGAGAACTTACTACATCTAGGGTGTCATCATAGTAATATTTAATCTCTTGATCTTTCGCACTTATTTCTGAAATTTGTATAACTTTTCTGTGTTCAATTCCCCTATTTAAATGATATAAATCGTCATAAGCGTGGATATCTAGGATTAAATCTATCTGCCTAAACCCATCTATTTCTTCTAATTTCTCTATATATGTTGAGGCCTTTAAAGAAGTCCCGTCTTGAGATTTAGAACTATATGATAGTGTCAGACTTTCTTCTGCACAGGCACACACGCTTACAAAATTGAGCCTCTCAAGTAGGAACGCATTATATAAATTTGTAATTGTTGGATAACCATTAGCTCTCAAATAGTTGCTGTGATCCTCCTTAAATAATGTTCCTTCTCTGCTTTCCTTTGGAAGATTTCCCTCGTTAGCCCCAACTATGTATAGATGTCTATATTTGTGAGACTGTACACTTGATAATTTGTATGCATTAACTACATTTGTAGAGCTCACAGGTGCTCCAACCTCTAAACTTACAAGAAAAGCCCTTAAATATTCATCGTATGATAGAAAATCTATTTTTTCTTCTATTGCAATTGACATCTGTCTCAATACTTCTTTTAGAAGTTCATCTATTGAGACATTGAACTCATACTCATCATCTTCTCCTATATTCTCGTATACTTTGAGTTCCTTCATCAATTCTATAAGTTTATGACTGAATTCCCCTGGTGTTCTCTCTTGTTTAAAAAATTCCTCTGCATCAACTAACGGCTTTATAAATTTATTAAAATAACCTTCTAGTTCTGTCTCTTTAAAAGTCTCGCGGGACTTCAGTTCTGAACTCCTATATCCCCTTTCTCTAATCATATTTTCTATTTCGTCAGAAAATATAAAATCTTGAGGATTGTTGCTTAAAGTCTTTAATACTTCTAATAAATTTAGTTTGTATAAATTGTTTTTATATAGATCTAGAAGTAGTAAAAAGTTCTTAACGACATATGTATCAATAACACTCTGATTTGACGTTACATAGACAGGAATTGATAGATTATAGAAGATAGACCTTATATTTTCAACATACTCATCATCGGTATAATATATTGCAAAATTGTCAAATGTGATATTTTCTTCTACTGCTCTTTTTAAAATATCTAATCCTATCCACTCAATCTCTTCATTTACATTTCTTGCATACACAACTCTTGGCAGTTCATAGTTACCTTTTAGCTTTCCATTTAATGCCAGGTCATAGGCAATAGGAAGATACTTTGGACTTTCTTCTATCTCTAAATATATTTCTTCTACACTTGTACACTTATCTTTTATAATCTTAATCGTATTTTTAATTATTTCATAAATATGTGGTTCTTCCTTTGTGTAATTAAGAGAAATATTCACACATTTAGTCTTAGAAAGTTCCTTAATGAGCTCTAATTGTTTGTGTTCAAAGTAGTTATATCCAAATATCCAGATTTCATCACTAAAAAAATCATCTGTCTCAATTATAAATTGAGAGTTTAGAAGTATCTCTTGCTCTATGAGATACTTGTTAGATACCTCTTCTTTATACAATCTATATATTTTAAGAAGATCTCTCAATTTCTTTTTTAGTAAAATCTGCTTAGTATTTTCTATTAGATCTTCTAGAGATTTAAAACTTACATTTTCTCTTATAAATATATCTAATACTGATTTTATTTCTCCTATCAGTCCAACACTTATAGATGTAGAGGAGAATACTTCAAATTCCTCTCTATGCTCTTTTAAAATATGTCTAAGCATCCAAATCTGCCCTATTTCACTTATGGATTCCTTAGGGCTAAATACCATATCTGACATTCTTGAGAAAACTCTAGAGAATGTAGTTACATTAATGTCAAAAAGACCACTTAAGTTTTTAACTTTCATGATCTCTAAATCTGCAGTTACTGCATAGTGCTCAGGAACGATTATTAGGGAGTTCTGAGATATTTTATTGTATAGAATTTCTTTTTTGAGAGAACTATCTCTTCCTAGGTATAAATTTACCATAGATCCCTCCAGAGGCTCTTAGAATATAGCTAAATATAAGAACAATTAAAATATACTTTATAAAAAAGTACTTAAAGAAATTTTCATCTAACAACATAATTAGGTTTGAAGTTGGACTAAATAACCACATGTCATTGTCAAAAATAATTCTATGCATAACTTCAAAGCCCTTAGAAAATGACAACATACTAATAATTATAAAGCTTATAGATATAAATAGGGTGTACTTAAATTGTTTTTTAAATATGTCTCTCTTATTTTTGGTTTTAAAAAACATAAAAATAAAGAATATAAAGCACAAAATATCGATGTAGAGCATATTTTTAAATATGTGTCTCACTTCTGCCATGTGAAAGAGCTCCTGTGCATCAAATACACTTTCATTATCATAAGATAAATATAGGCTTCCCCTACTAAAATCTAAATAATCAGATATTGCATCACTCATAAGTTCTGCCTTATCTCTACTTAGTGCTGTCCTATCTATCGCATCACTATATGTAAATTTAAATGTGGGAAGTAATAACATAAAACTTAAAAATAATATTGCTACTACAAATATTGCACAAATTCTTTCTCTCATAATACAATTATACCTTTTAGTGTTTTTATATCAAACATTATTTTGGGATGAAACTTTAGTTTATCAAACAAAAATAGTGGCCTATTTGCCACTATCTTTCAATCTGAAATTTTTAGGTGCTCTTATATTGACTAAAATTAGTCCAGCTAAAAGATATATAACCATTAGAACTAATACAATTATAAAATTTGTTTTTACACCTATTGTATATGGATTTGATAGGAATACTATTGGTAAAAATGGTATGAAGTCAAAAAACAACATTTTTAGTCCCTTTTTAGGATAAGGATTGATGCTGTATTTAAATATACCACTATTTATAACTATAGTTGAATATATAAATCCGGTTCCTCCAACCATCAAGATATCTACAATGCTTGGACTACTTTCAAGTCTTCTATAAAAAAACACATACAGAATCGAAAGCCCTAAACTTATAACTGTAGATATTTTAAATAGGTATCTAAATCTATCTTTAAATAATTCAATTATATTTTTCTTTATTCTAAATCCCTTAATCCTCATAAGGTATTGATCACAGTTGTCAAATAGTATATCTGTTTCAACTAAATCTCTAAATGTATTAAGGAAAAATAAATTCAATAGAAGAGTAGCATTTCCTAGAGTACTCTTGCTCACATCTGCAAATATAAAATAGTATATAATTGATACCACAAAGAACGCAATACTCTGAACTGCTATTAATCTTATATATATTTTTCTATGTCTTTTAAAAAATACTGAGTTAATATATCTAATTCCTCTATTTTTGCTATCTGTATCTGCTTTATTTATTGATGCTGTATTATCTTTTAAAGCAAAATCAAGGTGATCTCTTAATTCAATAGATTCTCTAAAAATTTCGTTATACTTCTCAAATTTCTTCAAAAAGTTTGTTGAAAAAGCAAAGGCAAATATATTGAATATAAAATATATAATTAGTACTTCCTTTTTAAAGAACCACGCTAGAACACATAGTCCCAAATTAGTGATTATTATAGATGCATTAATTATTTTTTTATTTTTAGATCTATCCCTAATTATATTTAATGTTGCTATGAAAAAAGGAGATGTCAATTTTATAAAATATGCCAAGCAAAGTAGAACAAATGCCTCTACATTATTCCTAAAAAAGAAATAATATATGATTGGTGCAGTTATTAAAGCAGCTACAACTTTAGTAAATATATTGTATAAATATACTGTAAAAAAGACATCTTTTGCTCTAAACTTCAAAAATTTTACCATGTACTCACTTACTGCCGAGATTGAAAACATACCATCATACATAAATGCATTTATTATAAATACACTTAGCATAACTATTAAATAGACTTCCTGATGTACGTACCTGATGTTTTGAGCTATTAAAAATAACGTCCAAAATGTCATGATGAAAAATCTTCTAAATATACTAAAGATTATTGCTATAAAGTTTGGAAAAGACTTAAGTCTTTTATAACTGTAATCATTTGTATTTATAAATCTTTTTAACAATGGAATCCTTGATAGCCTGTTAAAAAAGCTATTTATTGATATTGTCTTTCTAAGATTAAAATAGACTTTAGTGATCTTTTTCATCTTCGCCTCTTAGGGATTGAATTATCCTATTTTTGAAATCTTCTTGTTCTAAATTTTCTTTGTGAATTAACTCAAGTTCTCCATCCTTTAGAATTACAATTTCATCACACACATTTAGAGCTATATCGAGAATGTGAGTTGAAAGTATAATAATTCTATCCTTTTTTAAATCCTGTAGAAAAGTCTTGATCTGTTCAGCTGCAATTATATCTAGAGAAGTCAAAGGCTCATCAAGTAAAATAATCTCTGGTTTTAAAGGAAGTCCTGATAAAATTTGAATTTTATTTTTCATACCATGAGAAAAATCCTTCATAAGTTTATCTCTATCCTCTTCCTTGATATATAGCATATCTAGATATCTATCAACTTCAGATCTATCTATATTATTTATGTCGAAAATAAAATTTAGAAACTCCCTACATGTAAGAAATGGAGGGACTGCAGGAGTTGAGAGAATATAGGAAATATTATTTATATCTATATTTCTTCTTACTCCATTTTCTTCAATACTAAATTTACCTGAATCAGGACTCAATTCATCATATATACAATTAAATAGTGTTGTCTTTCCTGAACCATTTCTTCCAAGAAGCCCATATATTTTGCCATTTTCAAATTCAAAAGAAGCACCTCTTAAAACTTTGTTATCATTAAAACTTTTGTGAATATTCTCTATTATAAATTTCATAAATTAACCTCTCGTTTGATTATAATATATATGTATATATATTATGCAAAAAAAATTGTAGTTAAACTACACTTTTTATTATTTTATTGAGCTGGAATATAATAGTCTGGCTTTTTCACTTCCTCTATAGAGCTAGATATATTATTAATTACTAATGTTAAAGTACCACTACCATCAACCATGTTAATACTTAATGATTTTAGTTCATGCTCCTTATTAAAGATGAAAGTATAGTAATCTATAGATTCCCCATTTTTTACTTCAGAAGAAAGAACAAGCATGTCTCCACTTTCCTCTACCTTTACATTTTTATGATTTTCTTTGTTTAGATGTGGATCTCGTTTTTCCCAACCTGTAGTGTTATTTTGAGATTCTAAATTATATTCTTTAAAAATACCGTTTTTATCTGTTTCATATCTCTTATTTTGATCAAACAATATAATTTCTTCTGATTTTTTCCCAGTTATATCTGATATACTTACTCTTTTTTTATTTCCTTTTTTATCTATATTTGTATATCCATGACTAATTGGATCTGTTTTCCCAGATTTTTCTTCTATATAGACTATATTATCGCTGTAGCTATCCTTATCTATATGTAAAAATTTTAATCCCTTATCTAAAAGTTCCTCTGTATCGATATCTAAAGTAGAAGAATTATTATTTGGTAATTCTATTTCTTCTTTTAGTTCTTGAATATCTAGGAATTCTAAGTGAAGCTTCTGATTGCCTTCAAACCCCTCTAAAACTACTCCTTCAAATTCCTGATTTTGAGAAAATATAAATCTAACATCTGTAAATTTACTATAATCATTTTCTGGTCTAAAATTATTAAATATTAAATAATTTTTCCCGTCGTTTTGCTCTATTTTTATTTGTTCCTTAACATTTTCTAAGTTTTCTTTCAACAATAATTGATGAAAACCAAAATCAAATTTATCAGGGTTAAAACTTCCGTCATTTACTTCTTCGTAATTTTTTCCACCATCTATTGATATAAACCCTTTACCTGTTTGTAATGTATCAGATACTATTATTAATTCTTGACCTTCAAACTTACCATCAAGTTTAAATCTATTATTTTGTTTATCGAAATACAATCTAGCTTTAGCTCTTTCATTTTTTTGTTTCTGGGATTCATCTTCTAATATTAAAGACACATTTAAACTGTATGACTTTCCTTCTCCTGCCTTTTCTTGTATTTTTTCAATAAGAGAATCTACTGTAACTTCTTTATCTACTTTCTTTGAACAACCAACAAAAGCTAAAACCACAATCATCATTAGTGCTATAATTTTCTTCACTGCTTTCTCCTTTAACATTAAGATTACATAAATTATACACTATTTCTATTTGATAATATTAAAAAAAGTGTAGTAAACTACACTTTTTATTATTTTATTGAAGCGAAATAAAATTGTCTGGCTTTTTTACTTCTTCTGTAGAATTAGATATGACACTATAATCTGTTATAAAATTTATTCCATTTTTATCAGAAATGTTAACGTTTAAAGACTTTAGATTTTGGTGCTTATCAAAAAAGAATGAATAATTAACTTTAACTTCATCATTTATAATTTCAGAAGTAAGAACAAGTTTTCCTTCCTTTTCTTCTACTTTTAGATTTTTGTGATATTCTTTGTTGACAAATGGATCATCTTTTCCCCAAGATATCATTTCTTGTCTGGTTTTTAAATCTGTTTTGTATTCTACGAAAGCACTATTTGGGTTATCTCTTCTATACCCTTTGCTCTCGTCTAATAAGAAAATATCTTCTGTTGTTTCTCTACCAGTTCCAGATATCTCTACTTTTGAATTCCCATTTTTATCTATATTTATCTTACTAATTAATAGATTCTCTCTTTTATCTCCCTTTTCTACATCCATCTTGCTTTCTAAATAGATGTCTTTTTCTTTAGTTAAAAAGGCCAGAGCCTTCTCTAAAAGTTCCTCTGCACTTACATCTACATTTGATTTTGTATCAGAAGTTGACTGTTCCTTGTTAGAGCAGCCTACAAAGATAAGAGATAATAAAAGAATTAATGCTATTATTTTTTTCACTATATTACTCCTTAGGTAATTCTATTTCCTCTTTTAATTCTTGAATATCTAACATTTCAAAATTAACTTTTTGAGAACCTTGACTACCTTCTAAAACGATTCCCTCAAATTCCTGATCTTGACTGAATATAAACTTAATTTCATCTAGATTAACAAGAGCTTTTGATGTAGACCCTGTTAACACTAAGTAAATTTTACCGTCTTTTTGTTCTATTTTCGCGTTTTTCTTCAAATCTTCTAAAATTTCTTTTTCAAAAAATTTATTAGTGCCACCAAACATTTGTTCTGCATTAAAACTTTGATCATTTATTTTTTGGAAATTTTTTCCGCCATCGTTTGAGACAAATACAGCATTTTCTGAAGCTTGGTCAAATATTATTAATATTTTTTGCCCCATAGCTGTTCCGTCAAATTTAAATCTTTTATTCTTGTTATCAAAATATGATTTGCCTTCCATAAATTCAAGACTCTCTTTTTTAGAGGAATCTCCTACTTTAGAAGACATTTTCAAACTATATGATTTGCCTTCTCCTATTTTCTCTTCTATTTTCTGAACAAGAGACTCTACTGTAACTTCTTTATCTACTTTTGTCTGGTCTGCTTTCTTTGAACAGCCAACAAAAGCTAAAATCATAATCATCATCAATGCTATAATTTTCTTCATAACTTTCTCCTTTAATTATTAATATAGTATATATTATACACCAATTTTAATTATTTGCATAAAAATAGAGGGCTTTCACCCTCTATCTATATATTATTCTTTTTTATTCATATCTTCAACAAGTGCATCAACTAGAGATTCTAAGTCTGTTCTATTACCTTCACTTAGAGCAGAGTTAATTGTAACTCTATCAGACATAACATCTATTGTCTTCATGTTGTTGTCAAAGAACTCTTCAATTAAATCACCTGACTTACAAGCCCATGTTCCATTTTCAATTATTGCAAATGTTCTGTTTTGTAAATTAAGTGCTTTCATATCCATTAGATAATTGTGCATCATTGGATAAATTCCTAGGTTGTATGTTACAGCACCTAGCACTATGTGACTTACTCTAAATGTCTCAGCAATTAGATGAGATACATGAGTGTTACTTACATCATAAACCCTTACGTTGTGAACTCCTCTTTCATGTAACATTGAAGCTAGCACTTGTGCAGCATGTTCTGTGTTTCCATACATTGATGAGTAAACTATTATGATACCTTTTTCTTCTGGCTCATAAGAACTCCACTTTACATACTTATCTATAATGTAGCCAAAGTTATTTCTCCAAACTGGTCCATGTAATGGACAGATATATTTAATATCAATTGTTCCTGCTTTTTTAAGAACATCTTGTACATGTGGGCCATATTTACCAACTATGTTTGTGAAATATCTTCTTGCTTCATCAATCCAATCTCTATCAAAGTTAACTTCATCATTAAATAGCACGCCATCTAATGCTCCAAATGAACCAAATGCATCAGCACTAAATAGAACGCCATTTGATGTGTCATATGTCATCATTACTTCTGGCCAGTGAACCATTGGTGCTTCAACGAAGAATAACTCATGTTTACCAACCTTTAGAGTATCGCCTTCTTTTACAATCTTGA
Source organism: Bacillota bacterium (assembly GCA_023443345.1). Lineage (GTDB taxonomy): Bacteria > Bacillota > Clostridia > Peptostreptococcales > Acidaminobacteraceae > JAEZUZ01. The sequence goes on along the minus strand of JAEZUZ010000009.1, from coordinate 233 downwards.
TATGATCTTCATCAATCCTATATCTCAACTGTCTCATAATATCAAAACCTTGTTCTGTTGAGACAATTGTAACTTCTGGATATCTCTGAACCATCATTTCGATAGCTGAACAATGATCTGGCTCCATGTGATTGATTACTAAATAATCTAGATTTCTTCCATCTAGCATCTCAATTACATTTTCCATATAATCTCTTGCAATTGACCAGTCTACTGAGTCAATTACAGCTGTT
>JAEZUZ010000114.1 GCA_023443345.1 Bacillota bacterium | reverse complement strand
TAGTGTGTTTTCCCATAAAAATAATACCTCCAGAGTTTGCTAAATTAAGTATAGTATACTTTTTATTTAGCGTGTACTCTAAAGGTATTATAATCTTAGGCATTTTTTTATTTCAAATTTTTGAGATATTCTTTTGTACTGGCATCTATGAATTTACTATCTATGCACTTCTGAATTGCCATTTTATGTGTGAATTTATCTAGAATTCTATCTTCTAAAACTCTAATTCCATCCTTATTTTTATTGTTTATAATTGTTGCAATATACCATGCAATTGCCATATTTACATAGTATTGATCACTTTTAATTTTGATAATTCTATCAAGTGAGTCTTTAGTATACCAATCATCTGTTGCAAATTTGATAAGCAAGTAAATTCCAAGTCTCTGTTGGTATGGGTGATGTCCTTTTAGATATGAGTAGACTTTATTAAAAAATAAGTCTTTATCACTTGTGATATTTTTAGGAATTATAGCATCATTTACAGCCCAATTGTCGATGTATGGAATAAATCTATCTAGTAGTAAAAAAATTTCTTTCTCATTTTTTACCATATTTATTATGTAGCTGTGAATCATATTTTCTTCAAAATATCTATGAGGTAGAGATTCTACAAATTCCCTGTAATAACCATTTTTAAAGATGTCCTTAGCTATCATCTTTAAATGCTTAGCTCTTACTCCTATAAATTTACCTTTTTCTACATTGGGAACCAACTTAGATATGAAGTCTCTATATTTATCATCTTTATATTTGAAGAGTTCAGATAAGATATTCATCATTTATTCCAGCTAAATATATGTTGTTATAACCTTTAAAAGAATCTAGCAAGGCATGGTAGTCTCCTTTAAAAGGCAGATGTGTAAGTACTGTCTTTTTTGCACAAGAAAGATTAACTATTCTTTTTACCTCTTCTGCATTTAGATGAGAAAATTTACTTACATCTTCATCCTGATATCCACTGCATTCAATAAGTAGTAGATCACAATTTCCAATAAATTCTATTAGATCATCAAAATATGCAGTGTCAGAAGTATATACAAAAACTTTTTTTCTGTGAGTAAATTTCATTGCAAAAGTTTCAACAGGATGCTTTACTTTTAAAAAATCTATTTCTAAATTTTTTAGTTTGATTTTCCTGTTTTGATGTATAACATCTAGATCAAAAACATTGTAATCTAATCTTGCTAGGTCGTTTGGCTCTGGTGAATATAATTTTATCTTTCTTTGATTTATAAGGTTATAATGCTCTAACATACAGAGATCGGCAAAATGATCATAGTGATAGTGGCTTATAAATACAGTATCTATTGTATCTAAAAGATTTTGCCTTTCTAATTCAATAAAACTTCCGCTACCTATATCTATAAGATAGTTTTTATTATTTACATTTAGTATATATGAACTTGTTGGCATTCCTGAATGAGGATATGCACCAGCACAACCTATAATTTTTAACTGCATATTTATCTCCTTAGAAATATTATATCGCATGTAGTATAATTATAGAATGGAGAATGTTATGAATAGAAATCAAATTAAAGAAAAAGCAATAAGTTATATCAGAGAAAAAATGAGTGAGCTAAATGGGAAAAATGTCCTAATTGGGATATCTGGAGGCAAGGACTCAAGCGTTGTTGCAGCTCTTTGCACAGAAGCACTTGGAAGGGATAGAGTTTTTGGGCTTCTGCTTCCAAAGGGAAACCAGCACGACCTTCAAGTGGCAATAGATCTATGTAAATATTTAAATATTAGATATGACATTGTAGATATAGAGCCAATTATACAGGCATATAATGGAGCATTTAGAAGCGTATCATTTATTGATTCAATAAAGGATCAAACTTCACTAAATTTACCTCCAAGGATTAGAATGAGCATACTTTATGGAGTTAGCCAGAGTATGGATAGTACTTTTGTAGTTAATACTAGCAATTTAAGTGAAGACTGGGTTGGTTATGCAACTCTATATGGAGATACAACAGGAGCTTTTTCACCACTAGCATATATGACAACAGAAGAAGTAATTAATTTAGGGATTGATTTAGGGCTTCCTGAGAAATTTGTACTAAAAAAACCAGAGGATGGACTTACAGGAAAGACTGATGAAGATGTCTTTGGATTTAGTTATTCTCAATTAAATAGATATATTAGAACTGGTGAGATTGAAGATGAGCACATCAAGGAGAAAATTGATAAGATGCACAGAAATAGCAGATTTAAGTTTTTGCCAATAGATATGCTTAAATTAGATCTTCCAATTAAGGCAGATGATATAGCAGGAATATATAAAAAAGATGAAGAATGATGTTAAAAAAAACTTACCTGGACTTAGAATATATAAAACAGTATTTGCTGTATTTTTGTGTCTATTGATAGATTTATTAAGAGGTGTAAGTACAGTTCACTCCTCTTTTGCTGCAATAGTTTGTCTTAAGGGGAATTTTAATGCCAGTTGGGATGCAGGTAAGAAGAGATTTGTAGGAACTTTTCTTTCTGGGATTATGAGTTATATATTTTTAAAACTTTTTCAAATAGGCTTGGGACTCAATCCAAAATCTTTTATATACATAGTGTTGCTCCTAGCATGGATGCTTCTACTGATGAGCATACTTAAATTTATTGGTTTTGCAGAATCTATTTCTATAGCAGGAATTGTCATGTTGATAATTTGTATTACTGATGTCAATATGCGCCCTTTAAGTTATGCAGCTAATAGAGTTATAGATACATCTATAGGAATTATGATAGCTGTAATTGTGAATTGGCTGCCATTTTTAAATAAAAAGAAGTAGGAGGAATATGAGAAAGTTTATATTTATAACACTTGGAACTTTAATTAGTGCTATTGGATTGCACTTCTTTTTAGTATCTACAGGACTAGCAGTTGGTGGAGTTGCTGGTCTTGCTATGCAGATTCAATTTTTCTTTCCATCACTAAATATAGGAATAATATCCTTAGTATCTAATATAATTCTATATATAATGGCATTTATATTCATTGGAAGATACTTTGCGGGATATACTATATATTCAAGTCTGCTACTCTCATTTTTCTTAGGATTTTTTGAAAAATATTTCTCATATGGAGACCTGCTTCATGGAGATACATTATTAAATCTTGTAACAGGAGTTTTCCTTTTAGGACTTGGCATAGCTATAACACTATTAAATGGAGCTTCTGGTGGAGGCCTAGACATACTTGCAAAGATTATGACAAAGTATACAGGATATAAAATTAGCTATACTATATTTTTCTTCAATTTTCTAGTTACAATAGGAGCATGCTACGTATATGGATTAAAAAATGGAATATATGCTCTATTTGGAGTATTTTTAAATAGCATAGTAATAGATAAAGTTATATCTGGAATATCTAATAAAAAACACATCATGATAATAAGTGACTATCACGTTGAGGTGGTTGATTTTATTCACAGAGGACTAGATAGAGGGGCGACTTATATAAAGGGAGAAGGTACATATAAAAATCAGCCTAAGAATATCGTCTCTGTAGTACTAGACAGAGAAAACTATATAAAGCTTATGAAGAAGTTAAGCGAAATAGATCAGACTGCTTTAGTTATAGTTACAGATGCCTATGATGTAGTTGGGCCAGGCTTTACAGGAGAGAAGGTATATATAAGTAAGGAGGAAACATCGTGAAATTAGATGTTTGTGGAGGTTGCAATGCGAAAATTGCAGCAGGAGACTTAGATGAATTACTTTCTAAATTAAAAATTTATAAGAGAGATGACCATATCTTAGGATTTGAGAAAAAAGATGATGCAACAGTAATAAAGATAACTGATGAAATAGCTATAATTAATACAGTAGATTTTTTTCCTGCTATGGTTGATGATCCATACATATTTGGGCAAATTGCTGCAGCTAATGCCATGAGTGATATCTATGCAATGGGAGGCGATGTAATAAGTGCACTCAATCTCGTTTGTTTTCCTGAAAATGAGGACATGGAGATACTCTCACAAATCTTAAAGGGAGCTAGTGATAAATTATATGAAGCAAAGGCACAGTTAAGTGGAGGACATTCCATTCACGATAGGAAGATTAAGTTTGGACTTAGTGTTACAGGAACAGCTCATCCAGATAGAATTTGGAGCAATCAGGGAAGTTTAGAATCAGATATTATTTTTGTTACAAAGCCTCTAGGGGTAACTCTTATAAGTAGTGGATACCTAGTTTCAGAAGTATCAATCGAAGATTATCAGAGAGCTATTAGAAGTATGGTAAAGCTCAATAAGAAAGCAAGTGATATATTAAAAAAATTTAGGCCTAGCGCAGTTACCGATGTAACAGGATTTGGACTCCTTGGGCATTTAAGTGAGATGAGTTCAGATGTAAAAGCACAGATATATTCTTCAAAAGTTCCTGTTTTAAAAGGGGCAAAAAAAGCCGCAAGAAACTTTGTTTTAAGTGCAGGAGCACAGAGAAATAGAAAATATCTAAAAGATATGGTAGATTTTAAGGTCAGAGACTTTGCCCTTGAAGAAATATTATTTGATCCCCAAACATCAGGAGGACTTTTAATAAGTATATCTCAAGATCAGAAAGATAGTTTAATCAAGGCTTTTAAAGAAGAATCACAGGAGTTGTACGAAATAGGAAGATTTATTAAATCAGATAGGATAGAGGTAGTAGAGTGAAGATAATAGATGCAATTGGGCTAGATTGTCCAAAGCCAGTTATAATTACAAAAAAATACGTAGATGAGAACAATCCAGATGAACTAAAGATACTTGTAGATAATAAAATAGCTACAGAAAACTTATCTAAATTTGCAACAGAGATAGGCTATAGCACTGAAGTTTTAGAAAAAGACGGAAATTTTGAAGTTACTCTAATAAGAGAAGATATAGAAATGGCATATGTCCCTAACACTGATAATAGTGATTACATAGTAGTTCTTTCGTCAGATAAAATGGGAGATGGAGAAGATGAATTCTCAAAGAAATTACTTGAAGGTTTCGTATATGCATTAAAAGAACAAGAGCAACTTCCAAAGGCAATTATATGCTATAACTTAGGGGTTATGTTGAGCTCTAAAAATAAAAATAAAGTAAATGATTTAAGGGAGCTAACAGAGAGGGGTGTTAAGGTCTACTCTTGTGGACTATGCCTCAATTACTATCTAAGTGCTGGTGACTTAGAAGTTGGCGAAGTCACAAATATGTTTGAAATAATAAAAATGATGAAGAAATACAAGGTTGTGAAACCGTGTTAGCTTATTCTTTTAGAAGTCCATTGAAAGCTATGGAAGCTTTAAATATTATTGAGAAGGAAGGACTTAATGCCAGGCTTGTTTCTACTCCCCCTCAGATAGAGACTAGTTGTGGTTTTGTACTACTTGTTCAAGAAAATCGTGTTGAAGAATTTATAGAAAAAAGCAATGTGACTTATTCAAAGAAATTTAGAAAGGAAGGAAATTTGTGGATAGAAATTTAATATATTTTGACAATGCCTCTACATCTTTGTACAAGCTTGATGAAGTATATAAGGCGCTATCTGAAAGAGGGCTAGCTAATCCATCTAGGTCTTTCTATAAAGAATCTATGGATTCTTTAAAAGTAATTCTTAAAGCAAAAAGTGAATTGGCAGATCTTCTAAATGTAGAAGTGGATGATATATCTTTAAATTCTGGACTTACAATGTGTTCAAACTTGGCTCTTAGAAGTCTATTTTGCAAGAGTGACCATGTGATAAGTACAGTATATGAGCACAACAGTGTTGTTAGGCCTCTTCACGATATAGGTCTTGAAGTTGATTTTGTTTCAATAAATGATGATTTAACTTTAAAATATGAGGAGTTTGATAAATACTTAAAATCAAATACTGTAGCTGTCATTGTAAACCACGTTTCTAATGTTACAGGTCATATTACAGATTTAGATAGAGTTCATGAATTTTGTCAAAAGAATAATTTAATTATGATAGTTGATTCAGCTCAAGGATTTGGATACTTAGATTTAGATATATCTAAGTATAAAAATTCTATATTTTTAATAACTTTTCACAAGGGAATGCATGGGCCTTATGGTGTTGGAGCAATAGTAAAAAATGGTGAATTTAAATTTAATAAGTGTATTTCTGGCGGAAGTGGTGGGGATACATTTAATAGAAATTTGCCAGATGTTTTTCCTGAAATATTTGAGGTTGGAACCCCAAATATGCATTCGATAAATGCTGCTATTCCAGCAATTGTCGCATTTAAAAATAGTTCTAAGGATAGATTTAGAAAATTAAAAGAGTTGAGCGATTATTTAAAGAAAGAGATATCTAAAATTGAAAAAATAGAAGCTTTTAAACTTGATAGTAGTCCTATACCTATTGTTTCAATTAGAAGTAGAACTATAGATACAAGAGAGTTGTCACATCTTCTTTATGATAAATATATGATTGCAACAAGAGGAGCATACCACTGTGCGCCTCTAGCACACGAAGCTTTGGGAACCAAAGACACCGGACTTATAAGAATATCTTTGTCTTTTGATAATACAAAACAAGAGATAGATGAATTGATAAGAGCATTGAATTTATTGCTTTAAATTTATTCTACATCGTTCATAAAATATACTTGACTTTTACTTTACACAATATTAATATTAAGTTAAGAGGCTAAGAAATGACAAATGCAATTATAGTAACAATTATAGTAATTGTTGTAGCTATTTTTATAGGATCAATTATATATTTTTTAAAAATATCTACTTCAAAGAAATTAGTATCATATCTATATACGAAGAATTTAAAAGAGTTTGAAAAAACTCTAGATTCTTTTTCAACAAAGTTGCTTTTTTCTAAAAAAGCAAGACTTTGGTGGAGATTACACGAAGCATTTTTAAAACAAGATAAAAAGGATATAACTAAGTATTTTGAAGAATTAGATAATACAAGACTATCTTATACAAAAAGATGCGAATTATATATGCAGGCTTTTCAGTACTTTATTTCTCAGAAAGATAAGTACAATTCTAAGAAATACTTAGAAAAGATTCAAGAAACCAAGAATGACAGATTTATTGAAGAAACTCAGATAGTATATGATGTTTATATAGATAAGAGTTTTTCACATTTAGATAAGTTTCTTTCAAATTTAGAAGAGAAACCTCAGGAGTATAGAGGCATAGATGAACTTCTCATAGCAGAAATGTATAAGAATATGGGGGATATGCCTTCTTATAACAAGTATTATTCTTTAGCAAAACAACATATATCAGAACTTGACAAGAAAATTGCAAATTCAGAAGTTGTAAAGAATAAGAGAAAATAAAAAAGCCATCATCTTGGCTTTTTACTTAGTAGAATAATATAATTTATTACAAAGTATAGTCCGCCAATACTTACGGCATAATTTAGAGCATACCACACTGGATTTTCTTTAATACTTGATCCAGAGATGTGAGCATTTATAATCAAGATCACAGAGAAAGACAAATAGACAAATATTCTAATTATAAGTTCTTTTCTACTTAGATTTTTACTGGCAAATTTAGTACTTGGTCTTAGCTCTTGTTTGTCAAATTGTACTTGTCTACTATTTTTTAATAACTTATGAAATCTCAATTCCATAATGAACCAGGCAAGTATACCAAAGCCTATTGATATAAAGACATTTAAATCACTTAGTATTTTAAATAGAGTAAATACAACAATACCAATAACAAATCTAGATTGAAGAGTTCTAAATAAGTTTTCCTTATTTTTGTCAATTATATAGGCCTTTTTTGTAAAGGGATTTCTATAAATTGCTCTAGAATTTTTGTCTCTATAGATATTAATACCATAAAGAGGGGTGTTTTTTATAGAATTTTGTTTCATGACATCTCCTTTTCAATAATTATACAGTAAATTTTTTGAAATAAAAGAGGAAATATATGATAGGAATAATTATAACAGGCCACGGTTCTTTTGCAACAGGTGTAAATAGTGCTGTAGAATTAATCGCAGGGCCGCAGAAGAATTGGGAGTTAGTTGACTTTATTCAAGAAGATGGAGTTGAAGAACTAAGAGTTAAATTAGAGAAGGCATTTGAGAACTTGAATGAATGTGATGGAGTTCTTGTTTTAAGTGATTTGCCAGGAGGTTCACCATTTAAGACAGCTGTAGAAGTTGGAATTTCAAAAGCCAATGTAAGAGTAATAGGTGGAACAAATATGCCTATGT
>JAEZUZ010000052.1 GCA_023443345.1 Bacillota bacterium | reverse complement strand
GAGCTATCCCATATACCATAGTGTAACCAAGGGATATCAGTGCATAGATACTGCCAATTCTAAGAGCATTGACTAATTGTTGTAGTAGTCCCATTATTTAGGTTCCACTATACTTTTAAGTGTATATTGACCATCTTTAATCTCAATCATAGTTACGCTCTTGATTGGATTGTGGTCTTGATCGTATTTAAGTTTACCTGTTACACCTTCAAACTCAATTGTTTCAAGTGCAGCTATTAACTTTTCACTATCTAGAGATTGAGCTTTTTCTATAGCACTCTTAAGAAGGTAAGTAGCATCGTAACCTAAAGCTGAGAAACTTGTTGGGTCTTCTCCAAATTTTTCTCTGTAGCCATTTACAAACTCGGAAACTTTTGGATTTGTATCATTGATTGCATAGTGGTTAGCAAAGTATACTCCATTAAGTACAGATTGTTCTTCCTTTGCAAGTTGTTTAATTGTTCCATCCCAACCATCAGCGCCAACTATTGTAGCTGTAATTCCAACTTCTCTAGCTTGTGGAACTAGTAGAGCATTCTTCTCATAGTAGTCAGGAATTAATAGAACTTCAGGATTTTTGTCTTTAATCTTAGTTAACTGTGCTCTAAAGTCATTATCATTTTCCCCATAATTTTCATGAGCAACAATTTCAAGTCCTAATTTATTAGCTTCTTCAATAAATCCGTTAGAAACACCATCGGAATAGTCGCTAGAAGTATTTGTAAGAACAGCAACTTTTTTAGCAGGTAATTCCTTTACAAAGTTTGCAAGAATTTGTCCCTGATATGGGTCTACAAAGCAAGCTCTAAATACATTATGTCTACCTTTTGTAATACCTAATTGTGTACCTGTAGGTGTAATCATTGGAATATTGTCCTTTACGGCTTCGCTTGCTACAGCCTCAGAAGTTGAAGAGGTGACATCTCCAAGAAGCACATCTATTCCAGAATCAACCAGTTTATGATAAGCATTGACAGCCTCAATTTTGTCGCCCTTCTCATCTTCTAGTCTATATTCAAGTTGTTTTCCTAAAATACCACCATTTTTATTGATTTCTTCAACAGCAAGCTTGATGCCATTAGATGTAGAGACACCATAAGTAGCCACTGGGCCTGTAAGTGGTGCAAGGCCTCCTATTACTATTTTTTCAGATTCTGTTTTTTGATCATTGTCTTTTTTAGTTTCTTCATTACTAGAACACCCAGTAAAAACTAGAGAAAAAACTAGTAAAAGAACCAATAGTTGGTAAAATTTTTTCATAATAACTCCCTATTTGTTTAAAATATGTAACATTATATCATGTTTTTATTATTATATTCAATGAAACATAAATTTTTTGAAATTTTTCAACAAATTTATAACAATTCTGATGTAAACTATATTCTAGGAGAAATGATGAACTATATAAATGTAATAAGTAAAGAACAATTAGAAGAAATGTTTGATGCCTTTGGAGTAAAATCTAATGGTACTTTGGAGTTTGATGATAAATTTATTAATGTAGAAATAGATGGACATATTATAAGGAAGGAACTTCAAAAATGTGAACACATTACTCCTGTTCAGAATCAAAAGAGAGATCTATATAGGATACTCAGCGAGTATACTTCAAAGGAACTCCCTTGGGGAATTCTTACAGGTATAAGGCCTGTAAAATTGATTTCTAATTTGATAGAAAACTATTCAGAGAGAGCTCTTGATATAGCAAGAAGAGAATATATGATTGACATATCAAGGTACGAAATATCTAAAGAGATTATAGGTATTCAAAACAAAGTAGACTATAGAACTTACAGTCTATATGTACATATACCATTTTGTCCTGACATATGTTCATATTGCTCCTTTTCTACATTTATGGTTAAAGATCAGAATAAGTTGGATAGATATGTAGAAAATCTGATAAGAGAACTTGAATTTGAAAGAGAAAGACTAGAGGATGATCCGATTACTATCTATATAGGAGGTGGAACTCCAACAGCACTAAGTGCATCTCAATTAGATAGGCTATTAGAAGCAATCTCTAAATTTAAATCACCTAAGTTGGAGGAGTTTACTGTTGAAGCTGGAAGAGCAGATACTATATGTAGAGATAAGTTAGAAGTTTTAAAGAAACATGGGGTAGATAGGATATCTATAAATATTCAGTCAGCAGTAGAGAATACTCTAAAGACAATTGGAAGAAGGCATTCACTTAAAGAAGTATATGAAGCCTATAAAATATCAAGAGATGTGGGATTTAAGACTGTAAATATGGACATAATAGTTGGACTTCCCTTTGAAGGTATAAGAGACAATGAAAGAACTTTTGAAGTGGTAAAAGAGCTAGAACCAGAACATCTTACAGTACACTCTCTTTCAATTAAGAAGGGCAGTGAACTATATCATACATACTCGCACTCAGATATTTTCAATGATATGTTAGAGTTAGCAAAAAAAAGAGCAAAGCAACTTGGGTTTAGGCCATATTACTTATATAGACAGAAGAAAATCGGCGCAAATTCTGAAAATATAGGATATACAAGGACTTCTGAGAATGGAATTTATAATATATATATGATTGAAGACATGCACTCAATAGTAGCCTGTGGACTATCTGCTGTATCAAAAATAATGAAGTCAAAGGATACATTTGATAGACTTGCAAATGTGCGTGATTTAAAAATATATCTAGAAGACATAGAAAAAGTTATAAAAAAGAAGGAAAACTTCTACAATAATTTAGAAAAAAATAAGACCTTTTAGAGGTCTATTTTATTTTAGGATTTTTTATAAAATCTAAAGTCACGATACAGAAAAAGTGTCAATAATCCACAACCTATAAATAAAAGAATTGTCGAAATTGAACTAGTTCTTGTAAAGGTAAATATTGAATAAATTACAGTAAATATAGCTAGTGCAATATGTAGATATTCAAAGTTGTGATCTTGAAAAATTTTTGATTTCTGACTCACTAGCATCGATGTTATAATAACTCCTGCAATAAATGCGATCAACTCTACAGTTGCAAGTGAAATAGATTGCTCTATTTTGAACCAATTATTCTGTGGAAGAAGAATCAGAACTATTCTAAAAACCATGATGCCATACATTGAATTTATAAGAGACTGTCTATCTATATCGTATCTTTGAATTACAATTGTAAATATTCCAAATAATACAGCACTCATCGACAATTCAATAAGCAGTAGAAAAATACCTGAAAATGTATTTGGTATATAAGAAGACTCAATCCAAATTATGATGCCGTGAATAAGCAGGTACATTCCTGGTGCAAAACCCATTATAGCAGCTAGTAAAGCGTAAATTTTAAACACGAAATTTTTGGAATTATTTGCAATGATATAGCTTATATATCCCATGAATATAAGAAAGAATAAGCTAAGAAGCACTTCAAACAATGCCTGCATAAATCCTCCTTTTTTTTATTAAATTTTATATATCTAAATAGTTATTTTTAAAGGATTTAAAGCCACATAAATGCATGTAGCTAATTAATAGTAACATATATAAAAAAATATGTCAAAATTGTGGTGCATTTGTGGTGCCAGGGTGGTAACTGTGTATCATCAAACCACAAAATTTAAAAAAGATACAAAAAAGTCGAAATTCACTATCTGTAGTATAATAATATTAGAGGCAGTATGAGTTATAATAGTGAAATTAAAAGTGAGATGATAGACAATTTAAGAGTAAAGCCAAGGGCGATTTTAAATATACTCAACCATGCTTATATTAATATGAAATATATGACTTCTAATAAAGAAATATCCGATTACTTAGAGGAAATATTTCTAAGTAGGGGAGTTGAGTACAAATTAAGTACTTTAAAAAAGTTTGATAGGGAGCTATATGTCATAAAATTTGATAAGCTTAAAGATGAAGAAGTATCAAAAATAGAAAAATTCAAAGCCCTCATTCTCTTAAGCTCTACTTTTAATTCTCCTGCTAAAAGCCCAAGATTAGAGATAAATAGTGATAGTGAGTATGTCAAAGAACTTCTTGAAGAGTTAAGAGAAGAGTATGGGTGGAAATTCAGTACATCTAAGAGAAGAGGAAAGAATTACTACTTCACTAAGGAAGTAGATACAATTTCAGAAATAATATATATATGCTGTGGAATAAATAGGTCAAATCAACTAGATAACATAAAAATTCTAAACTCATTTACAAGAAATATAAATCAGCAGATAAATTTTGAAGTATCAAATCAACAGAAGATAAACAAGTCTAGCTCTAGATATATAGGAATGATAGACTACATAAGAGAGAACATGGATATATCAAATCTAGATGATTCACTTATAGAGATTATAAAATTAAGATGTGATCACCCAGAAGTGAGCATAGCAGAACTTGGGAAACTTACTAGTGAGAATATGTCTAAAGATAGAGTCTACTCATATCTAAAAAGAATAGAAAAATTATATGACAAAATTAGGAGAAATTCATGAACTTTGTTCATCTACACCTTCATACTCAATATAGCTTGCTAAATGGTTTTGCAAAGATAGATAGTGTGATTGAAAAGGCTAGAAAGTTAAACATGCCAGCTATTGCAATAACAGACTTTGCAAATATGTTTGGGGCAGTTGAGTTTTTTAAAAAAGCACAAAAAGAGGGAATTAAGCCAATTATAGGTTGTGAAGTATACATGCAATCAAATAGTGATAGCAGGTTAAACAGCCTAGTTTTGTTATGTAAAAATTCAAAGGGATATGAGAATTTAATAAGAATGGTATCTAGTGCCTATATCAATCACAATTTCGATAGGCCAAGAATTGAAAATAGATTGATTGATGAATTTAAACAAGGGCTTGTATGCATTAGTGGAAGTAGAAATTCCGAACTGTTCCAAACACTACTGATGGGTGATTACGAAAAAGCAAAGAAAATTGCAACTAGGTATAGAGATATCTTTAAAGACGACTATTATATAGAGATAACAAATCATGGATTAAGAGATGAGAAGATAGTAAATAATCTCTTAGTTAAATTAGCTAGAGAGCTAAATATCAAGCTTGTTGCAACTAATGATGTATTCTATACAGAAAAGGAAGAAGCACAAGTATATGATGTGATGCTATGTATTGGCAATGCCAAGAGACTAAATGATCAAGACAGGCCAAGACTTCCAAATAGTGAATACTATTTAAAAGATGAAAATCAGATGAGACAGCTATTTGACTTTGCACCTGAGGCTGTAGATAATACGATAGAAATAGCTCAAAAATGTGATTTTAAATTTGAGTTTAGAAACTATCACCTTCCAAAGTTTTCAAAAGATCCAAATTTTGATAGCAAGAGGTACTTGCATGATTTGGCAATAGAAGGACTTAAAAAGAGATATGAGAATTATGAAGCTTACCTAGATAGACTAAATATGGAACTAGGTGTAATAGATAGCATGGGATATAATGACTACTTCTTAATAGTTTCTGACTTTGTAAGGTATGCTAAAAGCAAGGGAATATTTGTAGGACCTGGAAGAGGAAGTGGTTGCGGAAGTATAGTTGGTTATTGTATAGGTATTACAGAAGTTGATCCTATAAAGTACAATCTTATCTTTGAGAGATTTCTAAACGTTCAAAGAATTACAATGCCAGACTTTGATATCGACTTTGAAGATGAAAGAAGAAATGAAGTAATAGATTATGTGAGAAATAAATATGGAGAAAACAATATTGCTCATATAATAACTTTTGATACCTTTGGTTCTAAGTCATCCATTAGAGATATAGCAAGAGTAATGGGATTTAGCATAGATGAGGCAGATAGGATAGCAAAGTTAATACCATCTTCTCACATGAAAATAGAGGAAGCCCTAAGTGAAAGCCAGGATCTTAAGAATTTAATTTTAAGGGATGATAGAGTTGCAAAACTAATAGGTTTTGCTAAAAATATCGAAGGTTTACCACGCCATGTATCAACACATGCTGCAGGGGTAGTGATTGCAAATAAGCGAATCGATAGTATAGTTCCACTATATAAACATGCAAATACAGTCCTAACACACTTTAACATGAATATAATTGAAGAATTGGGATTGCTTAAAGTAGATTTTCTAGCTCTTAAGAGCCTGACAGTAATAAAAAATACACTTGAAAATATCTATCACGAAACCGGAAAGAGATTCAGTTTAGATGAAATTGACTATGAAGATAAAAAGACATATGAACTTCTCTCAAAAGGGGATACTTTGGGTGTATTTCAGCTTGAAAGTTATGGAATGAGAGCGCTTTTTAGAGAGCTTAAACCGAGTAATATTGAAGATATAATTGCTGGAATAAGTCTACACAGACCAGGGCCTATGTTATCAAGGTCTACATATGTAAGAAATAAGAACAATCCAAATTTAATTAGATATCCACACAAGTTGCTTGAAAATATACTTGAACCTACAAGAGGTTGCATGATATATCAAGAGCAAGTTATGCAGGCTGTAAGATCTCTTGCTGGATACTCATATGCTCAGGCAGATATCATAAGAAGAGCCATGAGTAAGAAAAAAAGAGACGAAATGATCAAGCAAAAAGAACAATTTATCTATGGGAATGCCGATATAGATGGTGCTTTAAAAAGAGGAGTTCCTTTAGAGGTTGCAAACAAAATATTTGAAGATATGATGGCCTTTGCAGACTACGCATTTAATAAAAGTCATAGTACAGCTTATGCAGTTATCTCATACCAAATGGCATATCTAAAGACACACTTTCCTAAGTCATTTATGGCAGCAGTAATGACAAATACGCTATCTAATGCAGCAACAACTGCAAGAAAACTTGGAGATTTTATAGAAGATGCAAAAAATAGAGGAATTGAAGTTCTGCCTATAGATATAAATAAGTCTAGAGAGGGATTTAGTGTTGAAAAAAACGGAATAAGATTTGGACTTCTTGCAATAAAAAATGTAGGGAAGAATCTAGCTAAAGATACTGTAATTCAAGCTAGACAGGAACCTTTTAAAGATCTAGATGATTACATAAGGAGAATGAGCTATGGAGTTATAAATAAAAAAGCTGTAGAATATCTCATTAAAGCAGGTGCCTTTGATTACTCAGGAGTTACAAAGAGATCCATGTTGCTTATGTATGGCCCCTATATAGATGAGGTTACAAATAGGTACAGAACTGTAGGGGTAGGACAACTAGATCTATTTGGAGAGATAGAGACAGACAATATCTCCAAGGAATTGGAAGAATATCCAAAGGAAAACCTTGCTGAATTTGAAGAAGAGGCACTTGGATTTTACTTCAAGATGCATCCGCTTAATAAATACGAAGAAACTATAAAAGGACTTGGCCTAGATAAACTCTCTGATGTTGTTCAATTTCCTGAAGAATTATTAAAGGTTGATAATATAAGGATTATTGCTTTAAATAAGGAATGCAACATAAGAGGCACTAGGGCTGGTAAAGATATGGCAAGGCTAACAGTAGTTCAAGGTACATACCATATGGAAGTTATAGTATTTCCGAAAACTTATGAGAAAGTCAAGGATAATCTAAAGTATAATGAACTCTACATTGAGGCTAAAGTAGAAATAGAAGAGGATAAGCCAAGAAAACTTATAGCTTTTGATATAAGAAAGGCAGAAGATATACCAAAGATTAGAGTTTATATCAATCTTATGAGTTTTGATGATAGAAAGATTACAATGATAAAGGAAATTACACAGAAATATTCAGGAGATATCGATGTAGTAGTTTGTGCAGAAAAAAAAGCATTTACTTTAGTTGGCATTGGTGGTAAACTTTGTAAAGAATTTATATCAGAATTGAAGAAAAAGTTTGGTTATGCTAATGTCATTATCAAATAGGAGGAAACTTGAAAAACATTGCTGTATTGACAAGTGGAGGAGATGCACCTGGAATGAATGCTGCTGTTAGAGCAGTAGTTAGAAAGGGACTCCATCACTCTCTAGAAGTCTATGGAGTAGAAAGAGGATATAAGGGTCTAATTGAAGGCAAACTTTCTAAATTGAGATCTTCTAGTGTAAGTGATATTCTACAAAGGGGCGGAACTTTTTTAAAGACCGCAAGAAGCAAGGAGTTTATGACCGAAGAAGGCCAGCAAAAAGCTATTGATGTTCTATCTGCAATGGATATAGAGGCTGTTGTAGTAATAGGTGGAGATGGAAGCTTTATGGGTGCAAAGGCACTTCATGACAAGGGCATAAAAACTATATGTATACCTGGAACAATCGATAATGATCTTGGTTATACAGACTATACAATTGGTTTTCACACAGCCATTGAAACTGTCACAGATGCAGTAAGTAAGTTGAGAGACACTTCATCTTCTCATGATAGAATTTTTGTTGTTGAAGTAATGGGAAGAAACTGTGGAGATATAGCACTATATGCTGGTATCTGTAGTGGAGCAGAAAATATAATAGTTCCTGAAGTTGAATATTCTATGGATGATATAGTTAAAAGTATAAAAAGAGGAGTTCTAAGACAAAAAAGTCATCACATAATTCTTCTTGCAGAGGGATGTCAAGATCCTTTTAAATTTGCTAAGGAAATTGAGGAAAAGTCCAATGTTGTTACCAGAGTAGCTGTAATAGGCCATCTACAAAGAGGTGGTTCTCCTACAGGATTTGATAGAATGTTGGCAACTAGAATGGGAGCAGAAGCAATAGATTGTCTTTTAAAGAATAAAAGCGGAATTGCAATTGGAATTAAGGGAAATAACTTGATACACGTAGGGATAGATGAAGCTGTAAGTCAAAGAGATAAGTTAAATAAAAAACTTTATGAACTTGCAGATATCCTTTCTAGATAGGAGTGATTATGAGCAATATGAGAAAAACTAAGATTGTATGTACACTGGGACCTGCTAGTAATAATAAAGTTACATTTTCAAATTTGGTAAAAGCGGGTTTGAATGTTGCACGTTTTAACTTCTCTCATGGCAGCCATGAATCTCACAAAGAGACAATGGACATGGTTAAACAAGTAAGAGAAGAACTAAATGAGCCAATTGCTATATTATTAGATACTAAGGGGCCAGAGATAAGACTAAAAGAAATTGAAGAAGGAACATTCTTAAATTCAGGTGATTCTTTTATTCTTACATCTAAAGATTTAATTGGAAATAAAAACATTGCTTCAATTACTTATGATAAACTATACCAAGATGTCAAGATAGGAGATAATATTTTAATTGATGATGGTTTAGTTAGATTAAGAGTTGAAAAGATTGAGGATGGAGATATCTATACAACAGTTGTCCATGGTGGAGAGATTAAGACAAAAAAAGGTGTCAATGCACCAGATATAAGAGTAAATCTTCCAGCTATTACACAGAAAGATATTGATGATATTTTATTTGGTATTGAGCAGAAAGTAGATTTTATTGCTGCAAGCTTTATAAGAAAAGCCGAAGATGTTCTTGCAATTAGACAAATTTTAGAAGAACATAATGCCGATATACAAATTATTTCTAAAATTGAAAACAGAGAAGGATATGACAATCTTGACGAAATTCTAAGCGTTTCAGATGGTATCATGGTAGCAAGAGGTGACCTTGGTGTTGAAATTCCAATATCAGAGGTTCCTATAGCACAGAAAGAAATGATCAGAAAGTGCAACCGTGTAGGCAAGCCAGTTATTACAGCTACACAGATGTTAGATTCTATGATTAGAAACCCATCTCCAACAAGAGCTGAAGCTACTGATGTTGCTAATGCTATATTTGATGGTTCTGATGCAATAATGCTTTCAGGTGAGACTGCAGCAGGTAAATATCCAGTTGAGGCTGTCGTGACAATGGATACGATTGCTAGAAGAACTGAAAGGGCATTGGATTATAGAAAATTATTTAATATAGAGCACGACTATGATAAGTTTGATAAAGTAACAGTTGCTGTTAGTAGAGCAGTTGTTGAAACAGCTAATGATTTAGGTGCTAAGGCAATACTTACAGCTACATCTTCTGGATTTACAGCAGCTAGAGTTGCAATGCATAGACCTGAGGCAATCATCGTTGCAGCAACATATACAGATGAAGTTAGAAGAAAAATGTCTATAATTAGAGGTGTATATACAGCTAAATTAGGCAAAGCAGTAAGTACTGATGAGATAGTTGCTAGATTAGAAGAAGCAGCTAGAGAAGCTAAATATGTAGATGATGGAGATCTAGTAGTTGTATCAGCTGGAATTCCTGTAGGAGTTGCTGGTGCTACTAACTTAATGAGAATATTGATGCTTGGTTCTGTTATGAAGAAAGGAACAGGTATTGGTAGAGGAGAAGCAACAGGAAGACTACATGTTTTAAAAGTAAGAGGAGAACTTCCTAAAGATATGAAAAAGGGAGACATCCTATATGCACAGGCATTTAATGAATCTCATGCTGAATTAATTCAACAAGCAGGAGCTTTGATATGTGCTGAAGGTGGTTATACTTCATTTGGTGCTGTGGCAGGTGTTGAACTTAACATACCTACTGTAGTTGGAGTTGAAAATGTGGGCGATGCCCTAAAAGATGGCATGCAGGTAACAGTAAATGCCGATATGGGATTAGTTCACAATAGAATTAAACAATTAGAAGAATAGAAACAAATAAAAAAGCCAGATGAAAATCTGGCTCTTTTTAATTTAATTATTAGCTTAATCTTGAGTAGAACTCTACTACATAACGATCATCGATTTGTATTGGAACTTCATCTCTTTCAGGCATTCTTTGTAATGTGCCTGAGAAATCTCCTTGCTCCTTAGTTAAATATGGAGCAACAGCAATATTAGATTCGAAGTTTTCTTTAAATCTGTCGTTTGATCTTGATTTTTCTCTTAAAGATATAACGTCGCCGACTTTAACAGGATATGAAGGAATATCTACCTTCTTTCCATTTACCAACATATGTCCATGAACAACCATTTGTCTAGCTTGACGAATAGTTGAAGCAAAGCCAAGGCGATATACTAAGTTATCTAGACGAGTTTCTAAAGCTTGCACAAGTGCTGTACCTGTTTGCATGTCTGTACTCTTCATAGCCTTAGTTACATATCTTCTGAATTGTTTTTCAAGAATTTCATAGTAAGCTTTAAGTCTTTGTTTTTCTAGCAACTGAACGCCATACTCAGAAAGACGTTTTGCATCTCTGGATTTGCTTGGGTCTTTTTCATGCCTTTTCATTGCTTTAGGATGACCGCATACATTTAATCCTAGACGTCTGCATTGTTTAAATTTAGGGCCTCTCATTCTAGCCATAAAAGTAACTCTCCTTATAAATTTATTTTTGATTGATCAATGTTGGAAGAGGGTGTCATCCTAATTAGATGCCGACTTTGTCAATCATTCTTATATATTTTAACATATTAGAATGATTTTGCAAGTGTCTTTTTAATTCTCCATGTGTTTTTTCAAAATTTTTGAAATAAATCCATTGTATAGAATTATTCCAAATAATATTGTTAAATATACTCCAAATGGCATAACGAATATAATATTGTCATAGCTAACCGATGAAAATATTTTATTTGCATAATCAAATACTACTACATAGTTATTTATAAATGGGATAGAGAAATGCTTAATTGACAAGCTTGACACATCATTAACTTTAAGTATATTCATTGGAATATAAAGTGATGTCATATTTATTATTACAAAAAATATGATGCAATTTATTACAAAAACTATGCTCGTAGGATGTATTGGCAATCTATTAGCTATTGTTGAATTTCCCAAAGTTATTGAAAAAGCAAAGAATGAAACAGTAAAAATTACAAAAGTTAATACTCCTGTTGGTGATGGAAGGCCAAGCCAAATGCTTGTATACCAATATTTAACGACTACTGACAAAATTGATGAAATTATAAGTGTCCAGGTACAGGTCACTATCCACTTTGAAATTACTATTGTAAGAGGTTTTACAGGAATTGAGTGAGTAAATGAAGCTCTCCTTCCATGAACTGTTTGAGAGTAATTAATTAGCGAGTATATAATTGGGATAAATAACATTATAGGTATAGTTGCAAATATTAAAGAAAATAGGAATCCACCTATAAAATCTAGCCCAGCTGCATTACTTGTCTTTTGTAGTATTATCAAGAGTATATAAGATAGCATTATTTTTATATAAAATTTACTATGTTCTATAAATTCATTTTTTAATAGTTTGATAAACATTAGCAGACCTCCTTGAAATAGTCTTCGATGTTCATATTGGTTCTCTCCATAATTGAGTTTATGTCTTCGTGAAGAATTATATTTCCATCTTTGATAAATATAACTTCATCTAGAATCTTTTCCATTTCATTTATGATGTGAGAAGTAATAATTAAAGATCCTTCTCTATTATAGTTTTTAAGGATTAAGTCGAGTATAAATTCCCTTGATTTTACGTCAATTCCACCAATAGGCTCATCAAGAAGATATAGTTTTGACCTTCTTGCTAGAGCAAGAGATAGGAAAACTTTTTCAGCATTTCCCTTTGATAGTGTCTTTACTTTTGACTTTGGATCTAAATTTAGCTCCTCTATAATCTGTAAAAAAAGTTCCATGTCGAAATCTTTAAAATAATCTGAATAAAGATTTGCATGTCCAATTATTGTATCAGAAGGATTTAATGGTGATTTATCTGGGAGGTATGAAATCAGTTCCTTAGTTTTGTACGAAATGGGATTTCCTTCAACTAGGACTTCTCCCTTATATGAAGTAATAAGTCCTGAAACAATCTTTAGAAGAGTTGATTTTCCAGAACCATTAGCTCCAAAAATTCCTATTATCTTTCCTTTTTTAATATTTAAATTTACATTATCTAAAGCTTTTTTCCTTCTGCCATAAGTTTTTGTCAAACCCTTTATTTCTAATAAATTCATAGTATACCTCTCTCTATAATTTTTATAATTTCATCTTTTTCTATACCGATATCTCTACATCTTTCAATAAAGTCTTGAACTAATTCAGATATGAATTTATTTTTTATATTTTCAAGTAATTCTAAATCACTTGTAAGATATCTGCCCTGTCCTCTTTCAATGTAAGTTATACCTTGAGAATCTAGCATATTTAGAGTTTTCTGAATGGTATTAGGATTTATTTTATACTCAAGAGACAATTCCCTTACACTTGGAAGTTGTTGATTAGGCTCTATTTGTTTAGAAATTATTTTGCTTATAAGCGTGTTATATAATTCGATATAAACAGGAACTTGTGTACTTGCCATCATACCTCCTTTTGTATTAATTTACTAGTGTACTAATATAGTAATACACTAATGATAAAAAATCAAGTACATTTTATAAAAAAATAAACCGTGGTATAATAACCTTACATTTATAGTAGGAGAATCTATGAAAAAGAAGATAATTTTTGCTGTAATATCAATATTTATGCTGATTTTTACAGCTTGTTCTAATAAAGAAGAAACATATCCTAAAAAAGCAATAACAGTGCTAGTTCCATATGGAGCTGGAGGAACTACAGACATTCTTGCAAGAGAAATATCAGCCTTACTAAAAGACGAATTAGGTGTTCCTGTAAATGTGGTGAACAAGCCTGGAGCTTCAGGAAGTGTTGGAAATAGAGAGGCATTTGAAGCTAAAAGTGATGGATACACTTTATTATTTACAGCAGACTCGATTGTATCAAATAAAGTGCTAGGAATTTCTGATATCAACTATGAAAATTTTACACCTCTATCACTAGTTTCAGATGATCCAAAAGTAATAGTTTCTAAAAAAGGTGGGAAATATAGAGATGCAAGAGAGCTATTTGATGATATAAAAAAGAGGAGTTCACAAGTGAAGATGTCTAATACAGGCAGAGGGGGAAGTGGGCATGTTCAAGAGCTTATATATAACAAATATGGATACAATTTATCATCTACCCCATTTAATAGTGGACTTGAGTGCGTTGTAGCTGTAATTTCTGATCAGGTTGATTTTACAAATGCAAACCTATCTACTGCTAAAAAATATATCGATTCCAATGAATTAGAACTTCTTGCTATTTGTAGCAATCACAGACTTGATAGATATAAAGACGTACCTGCTCTATCAGAAATAATTCCCCAGATGAAAGAAGATTTAGATACTCATTTCACCCCTCTTTCAATAATGATAAAAAAAGATGTAGATGAACAGATCAAAAATTTATTAAAGGAAGCTATAGATAAGGTACTAAATTCACAGGAAATTTCTGAATTTGTATCAGAAAATAGTATAGTTACACTTTTTGATAAGTATAAGACTCAAGAAGAAATGAATGGATTCTATAGTGGCCTTGAAAAGAGACTGAAGGATTTATTTGGGAGTAATTGATGCAAAATAGAAAAAGTTATAAGTCAGATATACTACTTTTTTTGATAGTTAGTATATCTGTCTTTATATATTCAACAATAAAACAAAATGAACTAAAATTTGAACTTTTAAGAAGTCCGTTCCTATATTTGTCAATAATATCTGTTTTACTTGCAATTGTATGTATAATTTCCCTTTTTAGAAGAGATATAACTTTAAAAAGTAATATAGATATCAGATCTTCATTTATTATAATTTTATACATTATCTCTGTAAATTATTTGAACTTTTACTTCTCTACTGCTATATTTCTATTTAGCATGATTTTAATGATAAACAGAAAAGGGTATGCTAGTGCAATATTTTCTATTATATTTACACTATCTTTTGTATATCTAATCTTTGAGAAGGTTTTTAACATAGGTTTCTAGTATGATAGAAATAATATTTTATACATTTATTGGCTCAGTTGCCGGATTATTTATAGGTGCTATACCAGGGCTTTCTGTAACAATGGCAACTGCACTTCTTGTCAGCTTTACTTATGGGTGGAATACATACAATGCAATTGCCATGATTATGGGGATATATGTAGTTGGAGTTTTCTCTGGAGCCATAAGTGCTGTAGCTTTTAACATTCCAGGAGCGCCATCTTCTGTAATAACTGCACTTGATGGACATAAGTTGGCAAAAAAGATTGGAATAGAAGAGGCACTAAAGATA
>JAEZUZ010000051.1 GCA_023443345.1 Bacillota bacterium | reverse complement strand
AAAATGCAAGATAGGGAATGTTCTGCTTTAGAAACTTTGCCTTATCTTGCACTTTGAATAAGCCTTTGATGTCCTTTAATATTTTATCTATCATAGGCTCTGCTCCTTTTGTTTATTCTTAACTTTGTCTTTGGAAATAGTATTCTTCGCCATCTCCTTAAATTTCTCTATATTTTTATGAATTGACTCCTTATTTTTCTCTTTCTTCTCAATATTTGAAAGTACATTTTGAAAAGCTTTATTCATAACCTTGGTATCTTTTTCTTGGAAGAATACTGAATGTGTCCCTGTTTCCTTATCTTTCATCACTAAGAATTTAACACCATGTTTATTCAATTCTTTTTTTAGCTCTTTTAATTCACCATCTTTAACATTGATTTCTTCAAGCTGACCTTTTTTAACCATATCTTTGAGTTTAACTTCATTTCCCTCAGCCTTGATAAGTTTATCTAAGCCGCCATGTTGTTTTGATCTCTGTTGTAACTTCTTTACCTGGCTTAAGATTTCTTGGTAAGTTGCCTTTAAGACATTAACTTCAATATTAACTACTCTATTAGAAATTTCTTCATTTATCATCAGTAACCTCCTTCCCTCATATCATAACTAACAAGTGCTGTATAATAGGCATCCATATTGCTTGGTGCATTATATGCTGCCGTTAAAATAAATGCTCTTACATTTCTTATTTTTGATTCGTTCTCTGATAAAGCATTTACAAGATACTCCATATGCGAAGAATCTAATTCTCTAAATCTCTCTTGAACAACATATGCTGGTAATTTTGTTTGATTTATTGTAACTGTATCTTCTGCATTTAATACCATAACATCAGCTAAAACTTTAATTATTTCATCAAAGGTTTTAGCAATAATCTTATTACCTATCTTCATGTGTTCGTTATATCCTGTACTTTCTCTTAACTCTTCTAAACAAGATTTATATGATTTTATTTTTTTACATCCTTCCTCCATTCCATCCCTTAAATAAAACGGATCTCTTTCACAGATGGGTAGGTGGGAGGAATTCTCTGTAGAAATATATGAAGTAATCTTTGATGAATTATTTGTAGTAATCTCTGGTAATGGTTCATGCAAGTTGCCATAATGCACTGGTAGATTTTCATCAAATGCATCGGTGCTAAATGCCTCATTGCATTGGTTGATTTTGCCCTCTTCCATTGGTGCATTTTGCCCTAATGCATTAGGCATAGCACTTTTACTTACTTGTTCTAATATTTCTCTTTCTTTCTCTTGTTTTCTTTGATTTAGTTCAAGATAAAGTTCTTCTAATTTCTTGTCATTTATTGTGTACCACTTCGTTTTATCTCTAGGATCTTTATTATAGTTTCCAACTAAAAGATAGCCCGCTTTTTCAAGCTTAGAAAAAGTTCGTTTCACTGTATCAACACTTAAATAATCAAAATCTTTTTCTTGCCATGCTCGTATTGAGTTATATGTCCAATACTTGCCATCATGATAATTGTTACCAGACTTCTTATTTATCTCAATCCAGTAATTTATTTGTTGAAGCACAAGAGCTTCATTTAAGCCTAATTCTCTGGCTAATGCTTTATTTGCCAGTATAGGTTGTTCATCAAATAAGTACATACTCATATCATCGCCTCCTTTCTCTTAAATTTAGGCATAGAAAAAGACGATAGATTTATATTCCATCGTCTTAGTTCTCTTATATTTCCTTTAATGTATCTTTCGCTACTTCAAGGTATGCTGTAATACACAGTGCAATTTTAGGTAGTCCATAAGGACTTATTAAGAATGCTATAAGTAATGCTACCATTCCAGTTGCCATATCTTTTTGTATGAAGCAAGCTACTGCTCCAATAAATACTAGGAAAGATATTATACCTAAAATCATTCCACTAACTTTTATAATAAATTTTAGAAAAGCAATTAGTATCGACAAGATCAATATTATTGGAAATAAGATAATTTTCAATGCCCATCTCATAACAGACCTCTCTATTTCTTTGATTTATCCTCTAAACTCTTAATACCTGTATTGTTCAACTTTTCAATTGACATCAGCTGAGTTCTGGCAAGCTTTCTAAGTTCTATCATTCTTTCTTTTTGATCCATATCTTTACCAATAAGAATTGCATTATAGCTTTCCATATTTGCAAGAACAAGTAATTCATTCAGACTTGCATAGTCTCTCATATTACCCTTTAACTCAGGATTTTCTTCACGCCACTGTTTAGCTCTCTTGTTAAACAAGGCTACATTGAGCATATCTGCTTCACTTGCATACTTGTAAGACAACTGTTCGTTGGTAAGATCTTTTAAGAGATATTCTTTGATTGCGTCTGTATGAATTTTGTAGTTAATCTTGGAAATTTCTCGATTAAGATTCCAACCTAATGATAACTAGAGTTTTCATCTGACTTAAGTCTTTTGTAATCCTGAATTACATACATCTTAAATTCAGCAGAAATCCATGAAGCAAACTCAAAGGCAATATCTGTATGTGCAAATGCACCACCGTATCTTCCGCCTTTTGAGATAATTCCGATTGCGTCTGTCTTTTCTACCCATTTCTTAGGGGACAGTGTAAAGGAATTATATCCAGCTTCCGATTTAATTCGGTCGAATTCGACCGAATTGAAATTCATGTTGTTTAAGCTTTCCCATAAACCAAGAAATTCAATTGTATCTTTTCTTCTCATCCAATTTTTAATTACATCACTTGGTTCATCGCTTTTATATCTAGCAATATCTGTTAGACTTATATAGTCGTTTTGAAAGTCTTCAGTATAAATTTGAATAGCAAATCCTTTTGCTTCAATCGTCTCTTTTTCACCTTAGACATATGAGTTCCTCCTTTATGCTGATGTACTGTTTACAACATTTATTTTCATAATAACTGCTCTAAACAGCACACCAACGATTCATTTTTTTGATTTTAAACTTTGGTAGAAGCTCTAAAACCCTTGTATTTACTTGACTATTTGCCTGTGTCATTATTATGACACGAAACCCGCAACACGGGTCAAATACACGCCCCGTGAAAGGCTGCAGCATTTCAACGAGCAGCTCGACAACACTTCTGGGCGTGTAGAACTGCCCCCCCCTTTTTGCCTTCCTCGATGGCGAACTGACGAAGGAAGTACTCGTAGACATTGCCAAGCACATCGTTGGATTGATGAACCTCTGCATTGAGATCGATGTTTCCGATCAAATCAATGAGTTGTCCAAGGGAAGCTTTATCCAATCTTTCTTTTCCGTATTCACGAGGCAATATACCTTTCAACGAAGGATTGTCTTTTTCGATGGCTTCCATGGCCAAATCGACATCTGTACCAATACTCGGCAGCTTTGCTCTGCTCTGTAAATAAGACCAGCGAGCAATCTCAGGCACATAAAAGATGTTTTCAGCTAAGTATTCATTGCGATCTTCAGGATCTGCACCCTCATATTCGCCGGTACCGGTTGAAAGCAACGCATGAAGTGCTTCGAATTTCTCAGATATGAATTTCAGAAAAATCAGACCAAGAACAACATGTTTATATTCAGCTGCATCCATATTTTTTCGCAGCGCGTTCGCCGATTCCCACAATGTTTGTTCCAGTGAAATTGTCTTTTTCTTTTTTGCCTTAACCATATTTATTATTCCTCTTTCTCCACATCAGATTTAAAGTTCAAGATATTATCTACAGTATAGTTGAGTACATTGCAAATATCTACCATACTTCCAACCATACATAGTTCTCTTTGCGAATGCAAGTTCCGGCATTTCCGTAGAATCCGGATTTAACATATCGGTTCAATATGGATTCAGTATCGTTCTTTTATTTTTTTATTTTTTTATTTCATTTTTTTCGTAATTTTGTCTATTTTCCTTTTGTAGATGCCATACTTCCATATATCATTACTTTTATAGGATTCATTTACAATATATATTATAACTGAATCCTAATGATGGCGGAACTTTCTTTTTCTATCCTCAAAAAAGACCGTAATATTACGGTCTTTTTTGAATAGCTATTTGGTGGATTTTCTCGATTGTTGTTTTGAAACCTTTACGTTTCTCCATTATTGAAACAGAGAAAAAATTGTGCGTT
>JAEZUZ010000072.1 GCA_023443345.1 Bacillota bacterium | reverse complement strand
CATGTGACAGAGATATATTAAAGATCAAATCTTCTGCTACATCTACTATAGATGCTTCATTTGATTCATCTTTAGCTAGAGATTCTATATTTTTGGCAGCAGCTACTAACTTTCTTCTTACGGATTTATCTTTTACTATAGTTGCATACTCTCCTGCAAAATAATGTTGATATCCTTCTTCCATAAGCTTTTCTAGATACTCAATGCCACCTACTACATTTATATATCCTAAATCTGAAAGTTTCTGTGATAATAAAAGTAAATTTAAACTTTCTCTTTCTTCTGAAAGATCAAGTATTGCTCTATATATCAGTTTGTGAGATTCAAGATAAAAATCTGATTCATCTATCATATCTATTACAGATACTACTGCATCGTTGTGATTTATCATCGCACCAAGAAGAGCTCTTTCGGCCTTCTCGCTATGAGGCAAAGTCATTGCCATATTAGTCCTCTTTATCTTTTTTCTCTAGTAATACCTTAATAAGAGCATACACTCCCTTATATAGTTTAACCATTACCTGATGTTCACCAAGCTTTGATAGGGCTTGATCTAACTCTATTTTCTTCTTATCTATTTCATAGCCTTCTTCTTGAAGTTTCTGTGCAATCTGAATGCTTGTAATTGATCCAAACATCTTGTCATCTTCACCAACATTAACTTCAAACTTAAATACTTTCTTCTCAAGCTCTTCCTTAAGTGAAAGTGCCCTTTGTCTATTTTCTTCATTCTTAGCTGCTTGTGCTTTATCAAAGTGTTTCTGTGCTTTAACATTAGAGTCACTAGCTAACTTAGCTAATTTATTAGGAATTAAGTAATTTAGAGCATATCCACTCTTAACTTCTACAACTTGTCCCTCTTCTCCGACTTTTTTAACATCTTCTAATAGTATTACTTTCATTTTGTTTCCTCCAAATATTTATCAATTGCTTTCATTACTTTTTCTTCTACTTCTTCAAGAGTTGTATTGCTAAATTGAGCTCCAGCTACTTCTAAGTGGCCTCCTCCACCAATACTCTCTAATATTACCTGGACGTTGATGTTTCCATCACTTCTTGCTGATACAAATGTCTCTCCCTCTAGATTGTTACCTATTACGAAGGAAGTCTTGATGTTCTTTATATTGATAAGGGCATCTGCACTTTGGGCAATGATCTTTTGAATGTACTGATTTTTTTCCTTACATACACTAATTGCCATGTCATTATTGATTATTCTTGCTTCACTAATTATTTCACTTCTAAGTATGCTTTCTTCATAGTCATCTTGGAAATAATTTCTAATATTTAAAGTATCAGCGCCTTCTTTTCTAAGAAAAGCTGCAGCATCAAAAGTTCTTGTTCCAGTGCTAAATATAAAATTCTTTGTATCTAGTACAATTCCAGCTAAAAGTGCATCTGCTTCCTTCTTTTCTATATATATAGTTTCACTTATATACTGTAGAATTTCTGTAACTAGCTCACTTGCACTAGAAGCATAGGGTTCAAGATAGAATAGTGAAGCATTAGGTATCGCATCTGCACTTCTTCTATGATGATCTATTATTACTTTCTTAGAGAATTGTTCAACTAACTCTGGAGCCTCTACAAGAGACTGCCTGTGAGTATCAACAATTATAAGTAGATCGTTTTTATTGACTCTTCCATCTAAGACACTTGAGTGTATAAACTTATATTTCTCGTCTTCAACCAAATTATCGAGTAATTCTTTAACTTGTTTCTCATGAGTGTCATTTAGTATGATATAGGCATCTTTTTTGAGATTTAATGCACACCTATACATACCTACAGCAGCACCAATTGCATCTAAATCCGGATATCTATGACCCATTATAAAGATTCTTTCATTCTCTTTTATTAGTGCTGCAATAGCCTGAGCGATAACTCTACTCTTAACTCTTGAATTTCTCTGAATGGACTTACTTCTTCCTCCAAAGAAATCATAGGAATTTCCATGTTTTATTACTGCCTGATCTCCACCTCTACCAAGAGCTAATTCAAGTGCCTGCTTTGCACCCTTTTCTAATTCAGATGTAGATTCAGAACCTTCATTAATCCCAATACTTAAAGTTATAGGATATCTATTTCCCTTCTCTATACCTCTAACTTGATCAAGAATTGAGAACCTATCTTCCTTAATCTTTCTGCATTCTTCTCTAGTTAGTATTGCAACATAGTTAGATTCATCTACAGGAAGAAGAACCCCGTCATACTGTTTAACCCATGTAGTAATTACTCTATTTACTTCTGATGTTATAAATGGAATATCTTGATGGTCTGCCAATGATAGGACTTCTTCTAAGTTGTCAATTTGAAGATATACAAATATAACTTGCTCATCTTTGTATGCTTTTTCTAAATCTACATATTTAGTTTCATCTATGAAATAGAATACATAGTCCGCATCATGAGTATCTCTATTTTTTGTATATATTACCTGGTAGTGTTTTTCTCCTATTTTCTGCTTGTAGAATTGTCTATTTCCCTCTTTTATCTCTTTCCACTCCCATACAGGAAATAAATCTACTACATTCTTTCCCATCAGAGGGTCACTGTGAGGGAATAGTTTTCTAAGCTTTGAATTAAACCACACAATATTCCCATCGCTATCAGTTAGTATAAGTCCAAGTGGCATAGAAGTGAGCATTGATGTAGTAGAACCTTCTATTTCTTTATTTAAGAGATCTAGGTACTGCTCTCTCTTATATCTCTGATAGTAATTCTGAATAAAAATCGCAACTATAGCAAGTATGCTAATAGCTAGAGCTATTGGAAAATATGGGCTTTTCTCTATAACAAGAATTACATCAAAGGCTATTAGAGTAAATATAAATACTGCCAATTGATTGTTGTGTTTAGTAAAAAATTTCTTTGTCGTCTTCATCTTCAATTTTATCCTTATAATTGCAATAATCTTCAATAACCATTCTTCTTTTTGTAAATAAATCGACTATTCCAAAAATTGCAAATATAAATATCAATCCTCCATTTAACATGACAAAAATATATATCAATACAAGTAATAACCAAAATATAACTGCTCTATGAACATTTGGATATATCGTATATATCTTGTGTGAAAGTGCAGCAATCCCATTGAAATATGTCAAGAGTAAGAACAAAAAAAGCAAATCTAAAATGAGACTTGAATCTGTTTCAACAACTCTTAAATATACAGCAAGTATGATTACATATGGTAAGTATATTACAGAATTAACTGATTTTAGGTTGAAATCAGCAACTAGTGGGAGTGCCTCTTTTCTAAATATCTTTCTGATTAAGCTTGTTAGCAAGTATAAAATCAAGGTAAACGTAAATAGAGATACACAAAATATCAATAAGTACTCATCACTATTTAAGACTATATTATCTGGAAGATTTGTAAATATATCGATGGTATAGTTCGTATTTAGTGTTGTATTTACCTTATTTATAATATCTTCTGTCATATATGTATATATAGCACAAGAGCCAAAAGCAATTGAGTTTAGTGCCAATAAATTCCTAGCTGAATTTGTTCTGGCTTTTTTATATATATAACCAAAACCTACTGCATACATCACCATAAGTAAGTACATAATTATACTTAAAATTGTGTACTTAATTGGCGAGAATACATACTGATTATATATTTCAATTGAATCAAATAGTAACTTTATAAATATAATTGTTCCAGCTATTGTAAAAAATCTCGAAGAATTTTTCTCTATAACATATAGCACTGCCAAAATGGGGAATGTAATCAATTTTATATAGTCACTAGAAAGGCCTGCAAATTCTACTATTAAAATTGCCAAATACAAAATGTCATATAATTTAAATCTTAAATCTACCCTATTCATCTTTCCTGTTCTAGCAGCTCCCTCTTTAAATCCCACAGTTTTTTAGATAAGTCTACAAAATATCTGTGTGGCTTTTGAAGTCTCTTAACTCCATCCCAGAGCAAATCTACATTCTTCTGGCATTTTTCCTTGATTTCCTTTAGAGATGGCTGCTCATATATACATTTTCCATCTATAAATATTGGCTTTAATAATTCTTCTGCATAAAAGTCCGTTATCTCAGTCTTTTTCCAAGTGTATATAGGATCAAATAGTGTATAAGGCTTAGTATCATCTAATACTTCATCTCTTAGCGTTATAAGATCTGCCTGCGCTCTTGATGTCTTTTTATCATATAGCCTATATACCTGCTTAAAGCCTGGAGTTGTAATCTTTTCAACATTCTCACTTTTTTTAATCTTGCTTTGAATGTGATCTCCTCTATCTACAGCAACAAGTTTATATACTCCTCCAAATACAGCATCACTGCTAGCTGTAATTAATTTTTCTCCTATTCCATACATGTCTATGCATGCCCCTTGATTTTTAAGATCTGCTACTACATATTCATCTAGAGAATTGCTAGCTAGTATCTTTGCATCTTTAAATCCTGCTTCATCGAGCTCTTTTCTAACTTCCTTTGATAGATATGCCAAATCCCCTGAATCAAGTCTTACACCAATTGGTCTAAATCCCCTTGTAACTACTTCTTCCTTAAAAACTTTAATAGCTGCAGGTAGACCTGACTTAAGTGTATCATAGGTATCTATTAGAAAAAGTGCCTTATCTGGATATGTCCTAGCATATGTCTTAAATGCTTCATAGTCGCTATCAAATAACTGAATCCATGAATGTGCCATGGTACCGTATACTGGTATATCAAAGAGCTTACCAGTAAGTACATTTGAGGTCCCTACACATCCTCCAATGTAGGATGCTCTGGCTCCTATGTACGCACCATCTCTTCCTTGTGCTCTTCTAGCTCCAAATTCAATTACTTCAATTCCAATAGCCGATCTTACTATCCTATTTGACTTAGTAGCTATTAGAGATTGATGATTGATATTGAGCAGTATCATAGTCTCTATCAACTGTGCTTCTATAATTGGAGCTCTTACTGTAACTAGTGGCTCACCAGGAAACACTGGCATTCCTTCTTCAATTGCCCAAATATCTCCTGTAAATTTAACTGTTCTTAAGTAGTCTAAAAATCCATCATCAAATGTATTTAGACTTTTTAAATATTCTATATCTTCTTCTGTAAAGTGAAGATTTTTTATATACTCAATCATCTGAGAGAGTCCTGCTGTTATGGCAAAACCGCCTCCATCTGGAACTTTCCTGAAAAACATGTCAAAATAAACAATTTGGTCTTTTTTGCCTTCAAGAAAATATGCATTGCTCATTGTGAGCTCATATAGATCCATCAACATAGAAAAATTATTATTCACTCTAAACTCCTTATTATATATTATAGCATATATAAGGCAATTAAAAATGAGCCCTAGGGCTCATTCTTTCTTATTAATTCTTGATTGATAATGAAGCGTTTTTACCAGCTTCTCTACCAAATACGTGGATATCAACAAGGGCATTTCCACCAAGTCTATTAGCTCCGTGGATTCCTCCTGTTACTTCTCCAGCTGCATATAATCCAGGAATTACATTGTCATTTTTATCTAGTACTTCACACTTAAGAGTTATTTTTAATCCTCCCATTGTGTGGTGAACTGTTGGAACTCTTGGAGATGCATAGAAAGGTCCTTTTAAGAAAGGCTTTCCAAATAGGGTTCTTCCAAATTCTTCGTCCTTTTTATTTTCTACATATTGATTGAACTTATCATGAGTTTCTCTTAATGTAGCAGGATCTACACTTATTTTTTCTGCTAATTCTTCAATAGTATCTGCTTGAATAACCTTACCTTCTCTGATTAGTTCTTCTACATCATCTCCCCAGTTGTTTTTCCCATTAGTTCTAATCTCATTTTCTGAAGATGTAATAATATAGCTAAAACTGTCTTTTTGCTCTAGTAAAGCTTTTGTCATTTCGTCTCTTCTGCCATCTTCAGCCATGAATCTCTTTCCATCTTTATTTATCTGATAGTAAGATTCAATACCTGGGCCACCAACCCAACCATTTAGACCTCCATTTTCTGGATCTCCAAGTGGTAGAGATTGAATATATTCCATTCCAACTGTCTGAGCACCGATCTTTTCTGCCATTACGATACCATCTCCTGTAACACTTGGAGCGTTTGTACTTGGAAGATTGTCACTCAACATTGGATTATATTGTTTACGCATTTCTTTATTTGATGCAAAACCACCAGTAGCTAGTACAACTGCCTTTGCTTCAATTTCAAGAGGAGCACCGTCAATTGTTCCCTTAACTCCTACTACTTTTGAATCTTTAACTATTAGCTCTGTTGCTGGAGCGTTTAGGTATATTTCAACACCTAGTTCCTTAGCTTTTTTCTCTAGAGAATTGATATAATCTCCACCTGCTGCATTTTTTGGCAAGTGAGCTCTAGGCCATAGTCCACCAGGAACTGTTATAATATTGTCTTTCCACTCAACTCCATTTTTAGCCATCCACTCTGAAGTATCAAGTGCCTCATCAACTAACTTTTCGATAAAGTTAAGATCTCCTAAGTAGTTTCCGCCATCATATGTTTGAAGTTTAAAAAGTGCTCTGCTATCAAATATTGATTGCATGTCTCCATTTTTATAGTCTTCTAAATCTTTTGCCAATTCTTCTTGAAGCTCTTTATGTCTGTCGCTCTTACTTTCTGCGTTTATAAGCTTATCAATTTTTGACATGCTTGCTTCATCAGAAGGTGGAAGATTCTTCTGTCTTTCTGGATCAACAGCATTAAATGGACCACCAGCTCTAATTGTATTTCCGCCTAACATTGCAGCTTTTTCAATAAGAATTACCTTAGCACCATTTTCTGCAGCTGATACTGCTGAAGCTAGACCAGCTCCACCACCACCAACTACTACTACATCTGTCTTTAATTCTTTCTTTTCTTTATTAACTGAAGTATCAACCTTTAAATCTTCGATATTTCCACCAGCTTCTGTTACTGCTTTTTCTAATAATTTAATAAAAGCTGTGCTTGTAATTGTTGCCCCAGAAATAGTGTCAATTTTTGCAGATTGGGTCTCTTTAACCTTATTTATTAAAGTTTCAAGAGCCTTTCCTCCGATGTCCTTAGTTTCATTACTTTCTTTAACTACTATTTCCTTAATAGCATCTTTAGTAAAAGTAAATTCTAAAGTTACATCTCCACCATAACCTTTTTCAGTTACAGTATAGGTTCCTTCTTTAAATTTGCCGTCTGTGGCATCTGTAGATTTTTGTTCTTGAGATTTACAACCAACAAAAATCAATAAAAACACCAACATTAGTACTAAAAATTTTTTATTCATAATACCTCCATCTATATTATATCAAGATTTTAGATGCATGTCTTTTAAAATTAGTTAATAAAATAACAATCATATATAAATTGATTGTAAAATAAGTTTATTGTAAACAATTGTTTATTAAAAAACAGAGACTATAGTCTCTGTTTTACCTACCATTGTTCTATAATAATTTTTTTATGTCTTTTAAACATAGTTAATACAATATTAAAGCTTTAATAAAAAATATACATGCTGTATAATTTATAATTGAAAGGAATTACAATGCTTAAGTATTTATCAATATATGAGAATTTAAAAAAGGATATAATTGAAGGAAAAATTAAAGTGGGTGAAAGATTTCCTGCAGAACCAGAACTAGTAAAAAAATTTAACGCAAGTAGAATTACTGTTCGTCACTCTGTTCAAATGCTAGTTGATGAAGGATATCTTGAAAAACTTTCTGGTATAGGTACGATAGTTATAAGTGACAAAGGGTCTCTTCAATTAAAATCTCTTATGAGCTTTTCAGAAGAAAATAAAAATAGAAATATAGAATCAATAATAACTGATTTTTCTATGAATATAGAAGCTAGTTTATATGTATCAAGCCAATTAAAATTACCAAAAGACAAAAAAATACACTACCAAGAAAAAATTAGAAAGATAGACAGCCTAACTGTGGGATTTCAAAGAGTATATATACCTAACAGCATAGAATTAAATGAAAATGAAATATCAGACCCAAATCTAAGCTTATATAATCTATTTAATCAAAAAGGTCATAGTGTTAAATCAGCAACTGAGACGATTGAATCAATACTGTCAGATAATAAATTAAGCAAGTATTTAGAGGTTAAACTAAATTCACCTCTACTACTAGTAAGAAGAACAACAAGAGATAAATTTTCAAGAGTAATTGAATATGCAGAAATATATTACAGGGCGGATAGATACAAATATCAACTTGAATTAGAAATTTAAATCCATACACAATGTATGGATTTTTTATTTTTGCTTATTGACATAATGTAAAAATATAGTAAACTTTAGTTACAGGTATAGACGTTATAATGTCTGCGTCTCAAATTAGAAAGGAGAACTTTATGAAATCTTCAAAACAAATTGCTATAGATATTTTAGAAAATATCGGCGGCAAAGAAAACGTACTATCTGTTACACACTGTGCTACTAGGCTAAGACCTAAACTTAAAGATAGACAAGTAGTAAATAAAGAGAAAATAGAAAATATTGAAGGTGTAACAGGAGTAATAGACAATCCATCTGGTTTACAGATAGTAATCGGTTTAACAGTAGGAGAAGTATATAACGAATTTATCAAACTTATAGGAAACACAAAAAATGATGAAAAACCTCAAAACAGAGGCCTACTAAATGGATTTGTAGAATTAGTTGTAAGTATTTTTTCTCCATTGCTACCTCTTTTAGCTGGTTGTGGTCTACTTAGAGGATTTACAATTTTAGCTAATCAGGCAGGTATTTTGGATAAAGAATCACCTACAAATACTCTTCTTACTTTGGCTGCAACTTCTGTATTTTACTTTTTCCCTTTACTAGTAGCTGTAACTTCTGCTAAAAGGTTTAAAACTAATCCATACATAGCTGCAGCTATTATGGGCGCTCTTATAATGCCAGATTTTATAAACTTTGTTGAAGGAGACGGAGGAAATACTGTAAAGTTTTTCTCTATTTCAATACCTGTATTTAGATATACATCACAAGTAATACCGGCTATTTTAACTACATATATACAGTCAAAAATAGATCACTTCCTCTCTAAGAGGATACCTAATGCTCTACACATGATTGTAATACCAACTATTCTTCTTACTCTATTAGTTCCTCTGACTGCTATGGCAATTGGTCCTTTTAGTAACTATATCAGTGTAAGTATTGCAAAATTAGTAGATATATTAGCAAATATAAATCCTATTATAACTGGAGCTGTAATAGGTGGAATATGGAATATTTTAATAATGTTTGGAGTACACTGGGCTCCTAATACAATGGTTATAATTCCAGAAATAGCTAAGAAGGGATATTCTCCTTTTATAGCTTATGGAGCTAATGCAAACTTTGCAATGGCTGGTTCTGCTCTTGCTGTATTTTTAAAGACTAAGAATAAAAAACTAAAAAGTTTCTCTATATCATCAATAGTATCTGTAATGCTCTCAGGAATTGTGGAGCCTGCACTATATGGAATAGGTGTTAAATTTAAAACTCCCCTAATTACTGCATGTATTGGAGCTGGACTTGGCGGAGCCTTCATGGGACTATTCAATGTAGTTGGAAATGCCTTTGTATTTGGAGGACTTACAACAATACCTGCTTTTGCTGGTAAGACACTTTGGGCTTATGTTGTAGGTTTGGCTATATCATTTATATCAGGTACTCTGTTAACTCTAATAATAGGATATAAAGAAGAAGTAGAAAGGTAATAAATGTTAAAAAATAAAATTGAGTCAATTCTTGCACTATCAGCCATTGCTGATGCTATGGGAAGTGCAACAGAAAACTTGACATTTGAACAAATTAGAGAAAAATATCCTCCTATGCTAAGAACTTTTGCAAAGCCAGATAAAAGTGCTTTTGCTTATGGCAATGAAATAGGTGAGGTTACAGATGATTTTTCACAAGTTTACTATATATCTAAAGAATTAGTCGAAAACAAATCTAAAATAACCACTGAAATTGTCAAAAAAGCTATGATTAAGTGGTCTAAAGAACCTAAATATTTTGATAGATTTGCTGGGCCTACTACCAGAAGTGCTATAGAAATGTATAAAAATAATACTAAAGAACCAAAGCCTTTAGAAGGAGCAGTAACTGTTGACTATGCTTCTAAAGCTACTAATGGTGCTGCAATGAAAATTTCTCCTGCGGGCATTTTAAATCCTGGAAATTTAGATGCTGCAATAGATGATGCAATAACTATTACTCAAGTTACTCATGATAATTCATTGGCTATTTCTGGAGCTTGTGCTGTAGCTTCAGCTATAAGTGAGTCTCTAAAAGATAATGCAACTTTTAAATCTGTAATAGATGCAGGTTTCTACGGTGCAGACAGGGGATTAAAAATAGCTAAGGAAAAATCAAGGATTGTCGCTGGTGCTAGTGTAATTAAAAGAATGGAGTTAGCTTTAAAAATAGCTTCTCTAGATTTGCCTAAATCTAAAAGATTAAAAGAATTGAGCGAGGTCGTTGGTAGTGGACTACATATATCTGAGGCTGTTCCATGTGCCTTTGGTATTATTGCAATTAATGAAAATAACCCTCTTGAGGCTGTAATTGATGCTGTAAATATAGGATATGATACAGATACAATTGCTATAATTGTAGCTTCAATAGTAGGGGCATTTATAGACCAACAAGATAGAAAGTTTAGAGACCTATACAATAAATTAGAGGAAGTAAATAACTTCAAACTAAAGGAACTATCTCTTGATTTATACAATTTGATAAATGATTAATTAATATTTATAAAACTCCACAAATGTGGAGTTTTTATTTTCCTTATTAATTTTTATAAAAATATGTATTTTAAAAGGAACAATTTATTTATTAATAAATTGCACTTATATATCTAAAAGTGCAAATACTAAAGCTCTTATTATTAATATATTTTGTTATTTTTAATTTAAGAGGAACCGATGAACCAATTATCTAAAAGACAAAAGAATATTTTAAAAAAGCTTATAGAGTCCTCCATACCTTTAAAAACTGATGAAATAAGAGGTTATTTAGATATAAGCACAAGAACTCTTAGATATGATATTCAAGATATAAGATCATATTTAGAAAATTTTTCAATTAAATTGATAAACAAAAAGGGCAAAGGATATTTCCTTACACCTGTTGATAAACAAAAGTTATTACAACATATATCATCTAAAGAATTATCTTCTAAGACAATTCTTTTAAAAATACTTCTAAGTATTTTGATTAAAAATTCTACTTATATAGAACTAGAACAAAAAATTTCATACAGTAAAAGTCACCTAAAATCCCACGTCAAAGAACTACAAAAGGTTGTAAATATAGCTTTAGATAATGAAAATAGGATTTTTATAAATGAAGATGAAGAAGTCCTAAGAAAAAAAGTCTATAAATTTATAAATGAAAATTTTAATAATCAAGAATTAACACAAACACTGTCCTCATTAAATTTATTAGAAACATATAAAAATACAATCTCTTGTCTTCAGACATATATAAGAATCTACAATGTTTGGATTTCAACAGGTGCTTTTAGGAATTTAAAATTATTTGTATTCATCAGCTATTTAAGAATTTCTTCATATAAATTCATAGAAGATAAAAAATTATATTTAAAAGAATTTGAGAAAGAATATGAATTTGCAAATAAAATAATCAACCACCTTTGTGGTAATAACATAGAAAAATCTGAAATAACATTATTACTTTTATTCATCATATCAAATGGAATATTTATTCATGATGAATTTAATTCATCAATAAAACTAAATATAGCTATTAAAAATATGATGAATGAGCTAAAGAAAAATAAAAAATATAAATTTGAATATACAAATTTAGAAATAGATATAAGAAGACATTTAAGTCAATTTTTAAAGAGATATAGCACTGAAATCAATCTGGTATCAGAACAAGCTCTATCGCACATAAAAAATCAATATGCTGATTACTATAAAATAGCCGAAAATCTATTCTCTATTTTTTCTAAAGACTTTGAAATTAAATATATTGAAAATGAGATAAACTATCTTGCAATTTATCTATATAAAAATAGAATAGAAAAAACAAATAAGACATATAAAGTTTTAACTGTATGTGGAACCGGGCATGGTCTATCAGCTCTTATAAAATCACGAATTGAAAATAATTTTAAGAATATAAAAATAGTAAAAAGTGTAAGCTCATTTGAAGTACTAAGCCAATTTGAACTAAGCGAAATTGATTTTATCATAAGCACTGTAAAACTAAATATTAAAGATGTAAAAATTATAAATGTATCTTCTTTAATAACTAGAGATGACATAATCGAAATTGAAAACTACTTAAACTATGGTGCTTCTTATGAAGCAATTCCATTTGTTCATGACTTTGAATTTATAAATAACGGAAATCTTATACATGATATCTCATGTAATTACTCTAAGATGATTTTAAAGTTATATGACTTAATTTTAGAACTTCCTCCTAATTATAAGGTAAACTCTGAAACTATATTAGGTGTTACTATGCACTTAATTATAGCTTTGCCAAGGCTTTTAGAAACACCTAAATTTCAAGATAAAGAATTAGATCTAGAAGTAATAACAATTGAAAATAATCATCCAATTTTAAAAAGAGTTCTACATGACTTTTTCAACTATATACAAGTATTATTTCCTGTACTAATGACTTCGCAAGAGAAGTATGCCTTTTATCAATATTTTTTAATGGAGTATAAAAATGACTAATGCAAGTTTAAGTGCTTTAAAAGAATATCATCCAGATATAGATAAATTTTCTAAGTTTATAGAAATTACAGAAAAGTTTTTTCAAGAAAAAAATCTTTTATTGAAAGAAAATGAAGAACTTTTTTTCAATCATCTTATTTCACTTATTAAAAGAATAGAACAAAATTCTCAGACTGACTCAGAACTAATAGATTTAAATGATTTTAGTGATGAGACTAAAAAGTTAACAGAAAAATTTATAAATAAACTTCAAATCAATATTACTGAATTTGAAAAAATGTTGCTCTACATTCACTTTCAAAAAATTATAGGAGGAAAAAATGAATAAAAGACCAATTATAGTTATTGGACACCGCTTAGGAAAAGGTGAACTAGTTAAAAAAGGTGTTGAAAATAAGGGTGGTACTGCAATACTTATTGAAGGAGTAGCCGCAGATATGAAACTTGGGGATGTAATGAAAGAAAACAATGCTGATCTTGGTATTTCATTCTGTGGTTCAGGTGGTGCAGGAGCAATAACAGCAAAAAATAAATATGGATATTCAGCTAAACATCACCTTAGAACTGTAGAAGCCGGCAAAGCTGCTATTAAAGAAGGAATTCAAGTTTTAGGATTTGGTTTTATGGATACTGTCGAACTTGGAGAAGCATTAGTTGAACAGTGGAATGAAGTAAATGCAGACAAATAGTTTAAAAACAAAACAACTTGAATTTGAAGTTAAAGGAATTGGAAAAACTAAAAAAGAAGCAACAGAGCAATGTTTTTTAGAGTTAAGAAATAAAATTACTCAAAATTTTGATTTTCCAATTATAAATATGAGTACAGAATTTGTAGAATTAATATCAATTGAAAAGCAATCTAAAAAAGAAGCTTTTATGTATATTTTTTCTAAAAGAGAAATAACTTTCTACAATCTCATACTCAAAATACATGTAAAAATAGATTATCTATCTATATAGAAAGGATTTGTATGTTTGAAATTATTATTAAATCGACAATAATAGGTCTTCTTATGGGAGCATCTATTAGCGCTGGTGCAGTTAGAATGTTTAAGGCACCAACAATACAGGGAATGGGAGCTTTTAGAACCCTTGGAGAAATGAATGCTTGTAACGGAGATTCAATTAGTCACTTTACATTTGGTTTTGGCTTTTTTATAACCTCTGCTGCAGCTGCTCTTGGCACTGGTTCTCTTACTCAAGATGTTCTACATAGAGTAATACCAAACTGGTCAGCAGCAGTTGTAAATATGAATAAAAAGAACGATTATAGAACTAAAACTTTCGAAATGACCATAGTTGGTGCTTTAATAGGAGCTATAGTATTTATTTTACTAAATACAGCATCTTCCCTAGTTCCAGTTAAACTAGCAAATATTGCAAAAGATATATTGACACCAGCAGCAACAAATATGATAAATATTGTCATGCCTCTGCTTTTTCTTTGGGCAGCAATTGATGCTGGTAAAAAAACAGGAATTTTCTCAATCTTCTTTGGTGGATTAATGGCAATGATTTCTGGGAATGCTCTTCCTGGAATAATTTTTGGTATTTTAACGGGAAGTTTAGTTGAAGAAAAAGGTTAT
Organism: Bacillota bacterium; assembly: GCA_023443345.1. GTDB lineage: Bacteria > Bacillota > Clostridia > Peptostreptococcales > Acidaminobacteraceae > JAEZUZ01. Next base: position 5,202 of record JAEZUZ010000072.1, on the reverse strand, counting down.
AAGGATAAAAACACTATAAGTATGTTTTTAATAGTTATTATCATGATCATTCTTATTGCATACTTCAGAAATTTCCACGTGAAAGTTTTTGAATTATTTAACTAAAGGAGTCAGATATGAGAGAAAAATTTAATACTTTTTTAGAAAAAGATATAGCATTTATATTACTACTTAGTCTTGCCTGTTCAGGAATAGTTGGTGCATGTAGCCTTTTTATGACAAATGGCACTGGATTAACTAACGAAATTTACATAGGCGAAATGTTAAGAGTAGGGCAAACTTCTGGAGATTATTCTGCACCTGCAGCTTTTGCAGTAGGCTTCTTACTTGCAAGAATACTAGAAGGACCTCTTGTTGGAATTTTAGACATAGGTGGCTCACTTATGACTGGTGTAGGCGTAGGTATTCCTGCATTGCTTCTCTCTTCAGGATTTTCAAACTTAATAAACAACTTCTATCTAGCTCTTATTACAGGCTTGATAATTGGTTTTTCCCTTGGATCACTAATTATTGGAATTAGAAAACTTGCACCTGGCCTTACATTAGCTGGTGCTACTTCAATAATGATGGGGGCAGGAAATAAAACAGGTGAAGCGTTAGGACCTCTTGTTTTACTAAGTGCTGTTGGTTACAACCCTATTATTGGTGGTGGAGCTATCCTAGGTTCATATTTATTTTATAAATTTGAAAAGCCAATTGTTGGAGGGGCAATATTAGGTGCCATAATTACAGGGGCTATTTATATAGCACTAGGTGGACAGTTGCCACAAGCAAAATGAACTCTCACTTCATAATAAAAAACGTAAAAATTATAGACTCTAGTAATAAGTTTAATCAACATAAAGTAGATATAGAAATTAAAGATAAAAAAATACACAAAATTGATTCTAAAATAACATCAACACAAGCAGTAGAATACGACTTTAGCGATTACTATATATCTAGAGGCTGGATAGATTTACATGTACATTGTTTTGAAAATATAACAGATATAAGTGTAGAAGCAGATACTATAGGTTACAAGCAAGGGGTCACTCTTATCTGTGATGCTGGCTCAAGTGGTGCTTCAAACATAAATAAATTATATGAAATATCAAAACAAAAGAAAACAAATATAAAATCTTTTATAAATATAGCTTTAACAGGTCTAGAAAATAGACATGAATTAAAAGATAAAAACAACATAAATTTAGAAAAAACTTTGCAAAAAATTGAAGAATTCAATGACTTTGTAGTAGGTATAAAATTGAGGGCTTCATCAAGTGTCATGGGAGAAGATACAGTAACACCATTTATAGAAGCAAAAAAAATTAAGAAAAAAACAAATTTGCCTATGATGGTACATGTAGGAAATGCACCTCCCTCACTTAGCCATGTTCTAAATTTAATGGATGAAAACGATATATTAACTCACTGCTTTCACGGAAAACCAAGCTCTTTATATAGAGGAATAACCTTAAAAGAATTTTTAAATAATCGTAATAGAAATATCTACTTTGATGTAGGCCATGGGCAAGATAGTTTTAGCTATGAAATTGCTAAGAAAGCTTTTGAAGACAATTTCCTTGCTGACTCTTTTAGTTCTGACCTTCATAAGTATAATGTGAACGGCCCTGTATTTAGCCTAAGCAATGTAATAACTAAGTTCTATAATTTAGGATACGGATTGAATGAATGTATAGAAAGAGTTACTACTAATCCAGCAAAAATGATAAATTTATATGATTTTGGTAAAATAGAGGAATCAAACATTGCTAACCTCACCATTTTTAAAATTATAGATATCAAAAAAACTCTTATTGACAGTCAAGGATTAAATATTGATATCAACAAAGAGGTTGTTCCGTATTTCTGTATATTAAATGGTAAACTAGAAAGGACTATATTTTGAACTTGAATCTTAAAGAAGTTATAAATGCTTCTGGTAGAATGACAAAATTAGGTGTATCTACTCAAAGTGATTATGTAAAAAACGCTTCAAACTATGCTCAAGACAGATACTTTATAATGGATGATCTTTATTTAGAATCTGGAAAATATATTTCAAAAATTCTAAATGTTAAAAGTGCAGCTATAGTAAATAGTGCTTCTGCTGGTATAGTTCTCACCCTTGCATCTTTGATTACAGGAAATAATATTACTAAGATAAGAAATTTCTCAACTTTAGAGATACCAAGGAATAAAGTTTTAATTCCTTCAGGCCATATAATTGACTATGGAGCACCAGTTAAAGAAATGGTTTCACTTGCTAGATGTGAACTAGTTCCTTGTGGAAGTGTAAATAAAGTAGAAAAAGAAGATATTGAAAATAGAATTGACCAAAATACTCTTTGCATACTTTATATAAAAAGCCATCATTGTGTTCAAAAAAACATGTTATCTATAGAAGAGTGTGTGAATATTTCAAAAAAACACAATATTCCGCTAGTTGTAGATTGTGCAGCTGAAGAAGATTTCCAAATTTATCACAATCTCGGAGTCAATTACGCAATATACTCTGGTTCTAAAGCATTATGTTCTTGTGCATCAGGATTAATAATTACAGATGATTTAGAAAAATCTAAAGCAATTATTAACCAACATAATGGTATTGGAAGGTGTATGAAGATCGGAAAGGAAAATATTTTTTCTCTTATAGCTGCTATTGAACAATATCAATCAGACAAAAAAACAAATATCGTAAGTTTAGAATATTTAAATGATTTTATTTCAAAGGTAAATGAAATACCTGGTATTTCAGCTTCAATTACAAAAGATGAAGCAGGAAGAGAAATTTATAGAGCTTCTCTTAAATTTGATCCTTCAATATTTGGAGCAAATGCAAGTGAAGTTAATAAAATTCTAAAAGATGGTAATCCTTCTATTTACTGTAGAGATCATCAAAAAAATCTAAACATTTTAAATTTTGACCCTAGACCACTTAAATCCAAAGAGGAACTAGATATAATTTTTCAAGCTATTAATTCAATACATGAAAGGAGTAAAAAATGAGTTTAAACTTTTACAAAGATAAGTTCGTATTTAATTGCCTTACTCAAAGTATAGAGAACGCAAAACAAATATATGAAATTACAGAAGGTCACTGTGCATTAGGACTTCTTACTTCTTCATATGATACAAATGAGAGTGCCATAGAATCAATGAATGAATATTCAAAGATACTTGATGGAAATATTTCTATAGGACTTGGTGGTGGAAATCCCGCTAATTCTGATAGAGTTATAGAAGTTTCAAAGCATGTTAAAGCAAATCACATAAATCAAATATTTACCTCTGTTGGAATTACAAGAGCTTATTCACCAACAGCTTTTATTAATGCACTAGTAAGTCCAACTGGCCAAGTAGGTTTTGTAAAAATAAATACAGGGGCACTATCAGAAAAGTATAATGATTGTATTGCTCCAGTAGAAACTGCCATTGCAATGGCAAAAGAAATGGGTGCAAATTCTCTAAAATTCTTCCCTATGGGTGGAAATAAATCTATAGAAGAACTTAAATATTTAGCAAAAGCCTGTGCTAAAGAAGATTTTGGTTTAGAACCAACAGGAGGCATAGATTTAAACAATTATGGCGATATTTTAAAAATTTGCTATGAACAGGGAGTAAAAAGAATAATTCCTCATATATATTCTTCCATAATTGATAAAAACACAAAAATGACAGATATTGATAAAGTCAGTCAAATTTATAAAATTACAAAGGAAATTATAAAATAAAACAGAGACTATATGGTCTCTGTTTTTTTATAAAATTTTAAGATAATTAATAAATAAAAAAGCCAGTGATACTATAGTCTCTGTTTTACCATTCTGCTATTGTTCCATCATAATTTTTCCATGATGGATTTGACCATTCAAGTCCCTGTTGAGATATCTCTCTTATTATATCCTCGTCCATCTCTATACCCAGACCTGGTTTTGTTGGAATACTTAGATATCCATCTTTAAATTCAAATATATCCTTGTTTTTTACGAAATCTAAAAGATCAAATCCCTTATTATAATGTATTCCTAAGCTCTGTTCCTGAATAAATACATTTGGTGAACACATATCTACTTGAAGTGTTGCTGCTAATGCAATAGGTCCATATGGGGCATGAGGAGCAGCTGCCATATCGTATGCTTCTGCCATTGCTATTATTTTTCTCAATTCTAATATTCCACCACATAGTGCAACATCAGGTTGAATTATATCTATTACACCATCTCTAAAGATATTTTTAAACTGCCATCTTGTATAAAGTCTCTCACCTGTTGCTAGTGGAATATGAGTATGATTAGCTACTTCTTTAAAAGCTTCTTCGTTTTCTGGAAGTACTACCTCTTCCAAAAACATCGGATTGTATTTTTCTAGATTTTTAGCTAATACCTTAGCCATAGATTTGTGAACTCTTCCATGAAAATCTATTCCTACTTGCATCTTTGAACCAAAGTGAGAGTGAATAGAGCTCACTCTTTCTAAGACTTTTTCTACCTTATCAAAAGAGTCGATATAATGAAGTTCATCTGTTGCGTTCATCTTTACAGCTGTAAATCCTCTGTCATATCTATCCTTTGCTTGGTTTAGAACATCATCAGGTCTATCTCCACCAATCCATGAATATACTTTTAGTCTATCTCTAGCAAGTCCTCCTAAAAGTTCATAAACAGGAACATTTAATGCTTTTCCTTTTATATCCCATAGTGCCATTTCTATTGCTGAAACTATTGTAGCATTAATTGGGCCGCCTCTAAAAAATGATCTATGTAGCTCTTGAAATAATCTTTCTATTTCAAAGGGATTCCTACCAATTATTCTTTTTGAAAGTTCATATGCACCACTAACAACTGTTTCTGTCTTTGTGCCTGAAATCATTTCTCCCCAGCCAGATATTCCAGAATCTGTATTGATTTTTAAAAATATCCACCTTGGTTTTACTTTAAAAACCTCTACATCTACTATTTTCATTAATTTTCTTTCCTCTTCTTTCCTTCCAATACAAAGTAGTACATAGCAAATCCAATAAATAATAGCGGTATACCTATTATCGGCTTATAAGAAAATGCTATAAATACTAAGAAACTTTGAATAAGTGCTGTTGCTGCAAAAGAAGAAATAAGCAGTGCTGACTGAGCACTTAGGTCTATACCTACTGATTTTGCAATTTCAGTTAAAATAGGAGCTGTCATAGTTCCACACCATAAAAGTGAAGCTGTTACAACT
>JAEZUZ010000062.1 GCA_023443345.1 Bacillota bacterium | reverse complement strand
CTGTAGGATAGTCAATGCCTGCAATACCTTTTCCCTTATTATCTAATGTAGAGCTTGTTCCTTTTGAAGAATTATTGTCTTGAAAATCTTTGACTGCCTGCTTCTCTTCATTACTCAATTGATCCTTAGGTATGAAATGGAAATGGTCTCCATGTTTTACAATATATCCATCTGGAGTCTCATCTACAATATCTTTAGGATTAAATACATATCCATCATCTTTTTCAACAAAATTTTCTTTTATATTTGAAACAATAGTCTTTCCAGGAATAAATTCTACAACTTCACCGCTCTTTTTAACTATTGAAGTTTGTTTTATATCTCTTTTTGGATAGTAATAATATTTATCTCCTATCTTTATGATGTAGCCCTCATTCACTTCATATTGAATATCTTCCTGTTTTAGTTCATATTCCTTGTTATCATAAACTATACTTGTATGAAATTTGGCATCTTTAGGTACTCTTCCATATTCAAAGTGATAATGATCTCCGTGCCACCATCTATAACCTTTTTCAGTTATTCCTGTTACGATATGCTTACTTGTAGGAATGTTTCCTTCTTTATTGTCTTTATTGTCCTTCGAATTATTTTCTTCTTTTACATTTTGGTCAACTTTATCCTGAACCTTATTTTCTGATTGATTTTTATTTTTAGAAAAATAAAAAACACCACCTATGAAAAGAAAAAGTATAATCAAAAAGACAATTATTTTCTTCTTATCCATCGTTTCTCCTTATATTGATAATTTTTTTCACTAATTAAATAGTATCATATAGTGCAAATACTATAAATAACGTCAAAACACTGATATTTCAATGTTTTGAAGAAAAAGGGAATTTTGCATAACAAAAATTTAACTTAAAAATTTTATATTTTGTTTTTATTAGTATTTCAAAACAAAAATCCAAGCCATATGGCTTGGATTTTTAACTTCAAATTAGTATTTTATTTCTAAATTACTCTCTTTCAACAAGAAGTGTTGTAGCCATTCCTCCACCTATACATAGTGTAGCAAGCCCCTTCTTAGCTCCTCTATCTTTCATAGCATGAAGTAAAGTAACTAAAATTCTAGCACCACTTGCACCAATTGGGTGACCAAGAGCAATAGCACCGCCATTTACGTTAACTTTATTTGGATCAATTCCTAGTTCTTTAACAATTGCTAAACTTTGAGAAGCAAAAGCTTCATTTAATTCAAATAATTCTACATCTTCAAGCTTCCAATTAGCTTTCTTTAATGCCTTAGGAATTGAATTAATAGGAGCAGCACCCATGATTGTTGGATCAATACCAGCTGTATCATATCCCTTTACAGTAGCAAGTATTTCTAATCCCTTCTCCTGAGCTTTTTCCTTACTCATAAGAATTAGCATTGCAGCACCATCATTAATACCTGAAGCATTACCAGCTGTTACTAAACCATCTTTCTTGAATGCAGGTCTTAATTTAGCAAGAGTTTCAACTGTAGCACCATACTTGATGTACTCGTCCTTATCAACTACTGTCTCACCTTTTTTTGTTTTAATCACTACTGGAACAATTTCTTCATCAAATTTTCCATCTTTTTGAGCCTTTTCAGCTTTATTTTGAGATAATACAGCAAATTCATCTTGTTGTTGACGTGTTATTCCCCACTTTTCAGCAACATTTTCAGCTGTGATACCCATGTGATAGTCATTAAAAGCATCTGTTAAACCTTCATTTACCATGTGGTCAAGCATAACTGTTGATCCCATTCTTGCTCCATAGCGAGCACTAGGAATTACATATGGTGCCATACTCATATTTTCTGTACCACCACAAAGAATAACATCAGCATCACCCAATGCTATTATTTGAGTTGCTAAACTTACTGTACGAAGTCCACTTCCGCAAATAATATTTATAGTTGTAGCTGGAACTTCTACTGGAATACCTGCTCCAACTGCAACTTGACGTGCAACACCTTGTTTTTGTCCCGCTTGAAGAACACATCCAAGATAAACATCATCTATCTCACTTGGTTCAATATTAGCTCTCTTTATTGCTTCTTTAGCACATGTAATACCAAGATCTACTGCAGAATAGTTCTTATAAGATCCACCAAAAGATCCTATAGGTGTACGTACTGCAGATACAATTACAACTTCTCTCATATGTCTCCTCCTCTTATTAGACAATATATATTTTTATTATATTATTATATAGTGAGATAATCAACTAAATTAAAAATATAATGTTTAACATTTTTTTAATCTAAATACGTATATTTTAATCAAACAAAAAAAGAACTCCTTATAAGGAGTTCTTAATATTAAATTACATTATATTTCTATTCCTAAACTCTTAGCATAAGCTTCTAGAGCTTTTTCGAAGCACTCTAGAGGAGCCCTTACAGTTCCTGCGCCGACTTGACCTCTTCCAGCTTCTTTATGTGCAATACCTGTATTTATAATAGGCTCTATAGAAGTTTCAACAACTTTTCTTATATCTATACCAAGTGGTGTACCTTTATAATCCCAAGTTGCAATAGTAAAGTTAGGGTTGTTTGTTACACATATTTGCTGCATTTGGTTGCTTATTCTTAAAGCATCATCAAATCCACCTGCACCTATAAATCTTGTAACACCTGGAGCTGCAACCATTGCAAATCCACCTACACCAATTGTCTCAGTAATTGCACTATCACCTATATCCTTATTAGCATCTTCAGTTGAATAACCAGTAAAATATAGACCTTGAGGAGTGTTTACCGGTGCTGTAAACCACTCATCATTACACTGTGCAATTCTAACTCCAAAGTTCTCACCATTTCTTGCCATAGTAGTTACAATGGTTCCCTTAGCATCTTTTCTAGCACTATCAACCATTGATTTACCCATTGCCATTGCAATGTTTAGGAAGAATTGATCTGTCTTAGCAAGGAATTCCATTACTTCTTCCTTCTGCTTTTGATCATGATCAAGAGTTGTAATTGTAGAAGCTAACTCTTTTAGGAATATTAAAGATGCAGCTATATTTCTCTGATGGAATTCATCTCCCATTGTAATAGCTTTTGCAACTATTACATTTAGATTTAATCCACCTTCTATTTTACTTAATGACTTAGAAAGTACAGGAGCTAGTACATCTCTCATCCATCTCAATCTATTTATAACTTCTTGATCATATGCACCAAATCTTAAAACTTTCCCTATACCTTCGTTCATAATGCAGTATGCGGTAGTGCCATCATACTTATTTTCAACAACTAACATAGGCATATTTCTTGTTGTAATTCCGCCCATTGGCCCTACTGCATTAGCATGATGACATGGCATAAATTCAATTGCTCCAGACTCAAGAAGATCTCTAGCTTCTTTTTCTGAGCTTGCCCACTCTTCATATAGTACTGCGCCTACACAAGAGCCCTGCATTGGTCCTGTCATGTTTTTATACTCAATAGGTGGTCCAGCATGAAGAATTAATTTTCTATCTTCTTTAAATACATCTACAACTTCCTTAGCTAATTTAACATCAACTAAAAATGGTTGAGCCTTAATCATCTTATCAATTACTTTTTGATTTTCTCTATCTATTTCTTCTCTATAAGGCTCTAATGCATCAAGAATTTTTATCATTCTTAAATTACCATTAGCTCTAGGTTTGAAATTTAATTGAATAACCTGTGCCTGATGATCTAATATAGAATTTTTAAAACTCTCAACTCCAATGTTTACTACATTTGGCTTAGTTGTAAGTAATTCCATAATCTTATCTGGAACTTCTTGCATAGGAACTTTATCTAGTTTGAATTCTGATTTTTCCTTATCATTTTCAATATTTTCTTTTCCAATTAATTTTAGAGCAACTCTGACAGCTTGAGCGTTGCTATCACATACAACAACACCTATGTCTTCAAGATTTTTTCTTATTTGGTCATAATTTTGTGGATCGCTATTTGTTCCCACAATACTTGCTACAAATTTAATATCACTTCTTTGATTTTTAATTTCTAAAATTGTAGGACTTAAAGCATTCCCCATATCTTCATGGCATCCATATCCAAGTACAACATCTAGAAGAAATACACCTGTTTGATTATCTTGTGCCATCTTTTTCATCATTGCAATTCTCTGAGATGGATCAATCATAGGATGAGGTCTTCCTTGAGTATAGAGATCATCTCCTAAATCTATTACTTCATGACCTTGAGAATTTAAGATATATCCTTCTTGAGATATAAGACCACCTAAATTTAAAGTTTCACTCATAAGCATAGCTGCTTCTGAAGCAAGTGTACCACCAGAATAAAGAGCTTTTATCTTCTTATCTTTTAAACTTAAGTCTTCTTTTAGATTAGGTTCAAATGCATACTTGCTCTTTGGTTCTAATCCATTAGATAAATCTACTGCATACCTTGCAGCTTCTTCTAAAGTATGTGATAGATATACTTTTCCCTCATGATTAAGAGGTTTCTCACCAAGGAAAATAGCTACTACCTTTTTCTTTGAAGACTGCAACATAGCCATAACTTCATCTCTTACAGATTTCTCGGGTGGTTTAGAAATTACAACTATTACCTCTGTCTCTTGATGCTTCTCTAATGCTGAAATAGCTTGTTTTACTGTTATTGCACCTACATCTTTCTTTAAATCTCTTCCACCTGTTCCAATAGCATGAGTTACTCCTGCCCCAAGTCTATCAATGATACACATAACTTCTTGAATACCTGTACCAGAAGCTCCAACTATAGAAATATTTCCCTTCTTAGTTACATTTGTAAAAGCAAAAGGGACATTTGAAATCATTCCTGTTCCACAGTCTGGACCCATCATAAGAAGTCCCTTTTCACTAGCTTTCTTCTTTAATCTTATTTCGTCTTCTATTGAAACATTGTCTGTAAAAGAGAAAACATGTAGTCCTCTATCAAGAGCCTTATCCATTTCTGAAGCACCATATATTCCAGGAATTGAAAATAATGCTACATTTGCATTTGGCATATTTTCTAATGCTTCATCTAAATTTGTCACTTCAACTTCACTCTTTTGAGCTTTTTTAGAAGATAGATCGTTTAGGAAAGCATCAACTTCTTTAAGAACCTCATCTTCAGAAATATTTCCCTCAGGAATATATGCAATAATCATATCGTTAGGAGATGCTGCCCTTGCATTATCATCAAGTAAGCCAGAATTTTCAAGAAGAACCTTATTTGCATCAGTTCCCATCATAACTTGTGAAGTCAAAATATTATCTAATTCATTTATTCTAGTACTTAAAATCATTAAGTTTATAGAATCCTGATATGTATTCTTTCTAATTATAGTTTTTAACATCTATCCCCCTCTAGAATAATACGTTGTAAAGTGTCCACATGCCAAGGACTAAAGTAACTATACAAGATATTAATCCTAAAATATTAGACACCAGAGTATTTTTATATTTACCAAGCGATTTACTATTAGCTGCTATTATAAATAGAATTGTAATAATTGGTAGGAATACACCACTTGTTGCTTGAGCAAAGAAAATAATACTTACTGGTCTCTTTCCAAACATAGCAAATACAGTACCAACAACTACAGAAACAAGAGCAACAATTTTTCCAAAGTTTTCTCCTGAAATTTTTCTAGGTTTGTATAATCTAGCAAATATAACACCTGTCATATAAGGAGTAGCTATTGCAGATGATAATCCTGCAAAAACAAGACCTAAACTTCCAAAAATTCTTGCGACATTTCCTAAAACAGGTTCTAGAGATTTACTATATACTACTGGGTTATTTACTTCTAAACCGCTTCCAAATAGCACAGCTGATGAAGTAATTATAATTGCCATAGTCATAACAACACCAAGAGAAACATTCATATTTGTATCAAAGTATGAATCTGATAAATCTTCACTGCTTTTCCACTTTTCGTTGCTTGATATTGAGTGAAAAACTAAGTTTATAGCAATAATAGTTGTACCTACTAATGAAATTGTATTAACTATACCACCATTTGGTACTGTAGGTATAATACCCTTTAATATGTCTGCAATACTTGGTTGAACGACTACTGCTGTAATAATAAATATAATCCCCATAATTGCAACAAAAAATTTCATTATAATTTCAATAATTTGTGGGGTTGTAAATACTATTGCACACGCACATAGTAGACCAATTATTAAAGCCGAGATAGGGGTTGAAAGTCCTAGTATATCTGAAAGTCCAGATGTAGCACCTATTATGTTACCCGCTTCAAATCCCATTGCTGTTAAACCAATTGCAAGTGAAAACAATCCAATTATAAATAATTTCCATAGCTGATTGTCTTTAAAGAAGTCAAAAGAAGCATTAATAATGTTCTTTCTTCCTACAAGCGCAATTCTAGAAGCCATATTCATTATTATTACTAAAGAAATTCCTGAAAATACTACAGCCCATAGCAGAGCATATCCAAATCTAACCCCTGCTGTAGTAGCAGATGTAATTGTTCCAGGTCCTATAAAAGCAGAAGTTATAACTGCTGCTGGTCCGGCAGCCTTTATTCTTTGCCATAATGTTTTCTTCATAAATCCTCCTATATTTTTTCTATACCTAGAAATTAACAAAAATATAATAAAAAATCATTATCCATATAAGAGAAAATATATTAGAATTTTATCTATAAAGTATAAAGGAGTTTTTATGAATCTCAATGACATACTAAGATTTGAAATATTTAAAAACGCAAAAGTTATCGCCGGATTAAAGGGATTGAATAATACTGTAACAGGAGTAAATATTATCGAGGCTCTAGATATAAGTACTTGGGGACGAAAGGGCATTGTATTACTATCATCTTATTTTGCATTTCTTGATAAAGACATTTCACTTGTCCAAGACTTTTTCAAAAAGGCAGCAGAATTAGAAATAAGCGCGATTATATTTAAAAAGAAAAGAGTTATATCAAAAGTACCAAATGAAATTGTAAAGATATGCAATGAGCTCAGTATTCCCGTAATAGAAGTTGAAAATGATATAAAATATGAAGACATAATAATAAATATTATTACTCCTCTTCTAAACCAAAATGAATTACTATTAAAAGAATACTACCAAATGCATCAAGAAATGACTGAACTTTTGCTCTCACAACTAGATTTAGATTCAATAATACTTAGACTTGAAAAGTTTATTGGAAATAAAATAACTCTTGTAAATAACAACAGCAATTCAGATAAATTAAGGGCCTCAAAGAACTCTAAGTATATATCTCAAGAACAATACGAAACTATCTGCAAATGTAATTCTACACTTAATTTAAAAGGACAGAATATATATGACCTTCATATAAATATCTATAATGTTGAAAATTACAGCTATAGCTTAATAATAAGAGACATACTAAAAGAGGAAATAAACAGAAAAACTCTTATAATTGAAAATACTATAAGAGTACTTCAAACTTACATACTCAAGAACCAAAACCATAGGTATCAAAAATTTATAAATGAAAATACCTATATGCAGGAATTGTTTGAGGGAAGACTCAGTAAAGAAGAAGTAAAACAATACTTACTAAATAAGAATATAAAAAACGGACCATATATGATACTATCTGTAAAAACAGATGGCAAAGACCCTTCCAATTTAATATCTAAAATATATGATTCTTTTAATCAATTAACCGGAGACTTCTGTTATTATAAAGGCCTAAACGATATTTATTTTCTAGCTCAGGATAAGTATAAACAAATAATAAAGAAAAAATTTCCAAAAAATCTGCCTTGCTACTTTGCAATAAATACAGCTAAGAGCTACGATAAAATATCAATCGCAAAGAAGATAAATGACAAGATTATAGAGTTTGAAAAATTGTCAAATATAAGATCAAAAATTATAGATTACAGTGATCTTGGCATTTTAAAAATAATAATAGAATCAAAGAAATCATTTGATATAAAACAAATAATAACTCCTCTATCACAGGATTTAATAGAAAACCATCCACATTTATATGAAACAGCATACACATTTATAATGAATCATAAAAATTATCAAAAGACGGCAAAAGACTTATTTCTACATGAAAAAACTGTAAGATATAGAATAACAAAGCTACAAAATCAATATAACTTTGATTTCAATGACATGAATTTCAACATTAGTTTTGTTATCTCAGCCCAAATCATGAAGTTGATCAGCTGATTTATCTAAACTGGACATTTTTTTACTATAATTTTATCTAATAAAAGCATACACTTTATTTAATTAAAGTGTTTTAATAGTTAAGGGGATGTTGTGGATTTTTTTAATGTTCTAGAAAATGTATCTATATTATTTTTACTAATAATTATAGGATATGTAGTTGGCAAACTAAATATTATAACTCCAAGTGCAAGATCAGAACTTACAAAACTTGTACTTTATGTAACGATGCCAGCAACAATTATATTAGCTCTACAAAAACCTCTTGAAGCTGATAAAATAAATACAACTCTAAGAATGATTGCCATAATGGCAGGAGCTTATGTAGTTCTATTTATAGTTTCTTTTATTAGTACAAGATTTTTAAAATTAAAAAATAATCAGAAAGATGTACTACTCTGCGCAAATCTCCTTTCAAACACTTCCTTCATGGGATATCCAATAGTTTTAAACCTACTGGGGGAAGACGCTTTGTTTTATGCAGTAATATCTGCTGGATTTATTTTTGAAATTGTAAGTTGGATATTTGGAACAAGGATAATATCTAGATCTGTAAAAAATACAAATAGAAATCCAATGAATGCAATATTAAACCCTGGTGTAATTTCAATTGCAATTGGACTTCTATTTTTTCTAACTCCTCTTAAAATTATAGAACCAATCAATTCAACAATGCGTATATTAAGTGGGGCAACAAGTCCACTTGCGATGTTGATAATTGGAATAATGTTATCAACTAGCAATGTAAAAGAAGCTCTTAAAAATAAAGTTCTATATATTACAGTAGTCACAAAATTGCTAATATCACCGCTGTTGATTCTATTAATACTTAAAGCACTTAATTTCAGCGGATATCAACTCATGGTTCCTGTAATTATGTTGAGTATGCCAAGTGCTTCATATGTTGCAATGTTCTCTGATAGATATGGAAATGACACAAATCTATCAAGTCAAGCTGTATTTATGACCTCACTTTTTTCAATATTTTCAATTCCAATTATTGCAAACCTACTATAATATAAAAGGATCACTTAAAGTGATCCTTTTACTTTATACAATATTTAATTCTCCATCTACACATCTACCTTTATATTGCTTTTTTCAGAAATATTTCCTTCAATTATTTTTCTTGCTATTAGAGTCTCTACATATCTCTGAATATATCTCTTAATTGGCCTTGCTCCATATTTCATATCGTATGCATTCTCAATTATATAGTCCTTTGCTCTATCTGTTATCTCGACTGCTATATTTAAATCTTTTAATCTATCTTTAAGATCAACTAACATCAGATCAATTATCCTTTTAATTGCACTATTAGATAGCGGCTTGTAAAGAACTATCTCATCTATTCTATTTAGAAACTCTGGTCTAAAATATGAGTGTAATAGCTCCATAACTTCATTTCTAGCTTCTTGAGTAACTTTAGATTCTTTTTCAACAGATTCAAGAAGTATATCTGAGCCAATATTTGAAGTAAGTATTATAATTGTATTTTTAAAATCAACTGTCCTTCCCTTAGAGTCAGTCAATCTACCATCATCTAACACTTGTAGCAATACATTAAATACATCTCTATGAGCTTTTTCAATTTCGTCAAATAGTATAACACTATATGGCTGTCTTCTAACAGCTTCTGTTAATTGTCCTCCTTCTTCGTGACCTACATATCCTGGAGGTGCTCCAATAAGTCTAGATACGCTATATTTTTCCATATATTCACTCATATCTATCCTTATCATATTTTTTTCTGAATCAAATAGCTCTTTTGCCACGCTTTTAGCAAGCTCAGTCTTACCAACACCTGTTGGACCTAAAAATAGAAAGCTTCCTATAGGTCTTAAAGGATCTTTAATACCTGCTCTAGATCTTATAATAGCATCTACTACCTTCTCTACTGCTTCTTCCTGATCAATTACAACTTCTGAAAGTCTCTCTTTTAGTGTAAGAAGTTTCTTTCTTTCTGATTGCATCAATTTATCAAGAGGAATACCTGTCCACCTAGATATGATAGATGCTATTTCCTGACTTGTAACTTCTTCTCTAATTAAGCTCTTATCTGACTTAATTATTCTTTCTTTTGCCTCTTTTAATTTTTCATTTAATTCAGGCAATCTTCCATAACTAAGTTCAGCAACTCTTTCAAGGTCATAATTTCTCTTTGCTTCTTCTATTTCTAAATTTATACTATCAATTTCTTCTTTTAAATTCTTAACTAAATCTACCTGCTCTTTTTCCTTTAACCAAGTAGCCTTTAGTGCATTTAATTCTTCATTTAATTCTGATATTTCCTTAGTTAACTTCTCTCTTCTTTCAACAGAAATAGTATCCTCTTCTTTTTTTAGAGCTTCAAGTTCAATTTGTTTTGTCATTACTTTTCTGCTCTTTTCATCTATTTCTGCAGGCATAGAATCTATCTCTGTCTTAATATATGCACAGGCTTCATCCATTAAATCTATTGCCTTATCTGGCAAAAATCTATCAGATATATATCTATCAGAAAGAGTCACAGCTGATACTATAGCTTGGTCAGATATATTTACTCCGTGGAATAATTCATATCTTTCCTTTAAACCTCTCAATATTGTTATTGATTCCTCTACTGTAGGCTCATCTACCATTACAGGCTGAAATCTTCTTTCTAAAGCAGCATCTTTTTCTATATATTGTCTATATTCAGATATTGTTGTTGCTCCTATGCAGTGAAGTTCTCCTCTTGCCAACATTGGTTTTAGCATGTTTCCAGCATCCATGCTACCTTCACTTTTACCTGCTCCAACTATCATATGTAATTCGTCAATAAATAGAATTATTCTTCCATCACTCTTTTTTATTTCATCAAGTACTGCCTTTAATCTTTCTTCAAACTCACCTCTATATTTAGCACCTGCAACTAATGCCCCCATATCTAAGGCAAATATCGTTCTGTCTTTTAAGCTATCTGGAACATCTCCCCTTAGTATTCTCTGAGCAAGTCCTTCTGCAATAGCTGTCTTTCCAACACCAGGCTCTCCTATTAATACTGGATTATTTTTAGATTTTCTAGATAGTATTCTGATACTTCTTCTTATTTCGTCATCTCTACCTATTACAGGATCTAGCTTTCCTTCCTTTGCCCTCTGTACTAGGTCAATACCATATTTCTCAAGTACGTTGTAAGTTCCTTCAGGTGATTCAGATGTCACTCTACTTCCTCCTCTTATTTCTTTAAGCGTTGAAAGAAGATTTTCTTTTGTAAGCCCACTATCTTTCAAAAGTTTAGCTACAGCTGATTTGATATCTAAAAGGCATATCAGTATATGTTCAGCAGAAACATATTCATCTTTCATAGACTTTGCAAGCTTTTCAGCTTTAAAAAGTAAAAGATTGATCTGGTTTGAATAATATACACTAGTAGAAGTAGATTTTGGCTTTTTATCTATTAAATTTAAAATTTTTTCCTTTAAATTTTTAGTATCTATATTATTTTTTTCTAAAATAGAAGCTACTAAACTATTGTCCTGTTCCAAAAGTGCAAGTAGAAAATGTTCCTCATCAACTACAGTATTAGCATATTCTGAGGCTATAGCACTTGAGGTTTGTATAGCTTCTCTTACAGCATTAGTATATTTTTCTATGTTCATTTTCCCTCCTGTTAGCAGTCTCGCATTAAGAGTGCTAAATATATTATACCCCACTTATATATTTTAAACAATAAATTCAAAATAAAATAAAAAGGGCTATCTATTGTTAAGATAGTATAGCCCTTTAAAATAATGACTTCTTTCAATCAAATCATCAAATGTTCCATAATCAACGATTTTTCCATCTTTAAATATTATTATTTCATCATATTTTCTAAGATAATCTCCATCAATCTGATGAGTGACATTTATAACTAATTTATCAAGTTTAAGAATTCTATCTTCTATTCTATTTGCCGTTAATTCATCAATTGAAGATCTAAATTCATCAAGTAAAAGTATCGGCTTATTCTGTATCACTGCTCTTGCAATCGATATCATCTGCTTCTCTCCACCAGAAATATTCTTACTACTTTCACTTACATCCTTAAATCTCTCGTCTATTTCTGCAAAACTCATAGCCCCTTTAATTTCTTCATCACTGTACTGATTATAAAAAGTTATATTATTGAAAATTGAATCATCAAAAAGAAATATATCTTGGTGTACAAATGACATATTTTTATAATAAAAGCTCTGTGAAACTTCATTCAAACTAATACCATCAAATTTTATTTCACCTTCAATTGGTTTAATTCTTCCTGATAAGAGCTGTAATAATATAGATTTTCCCGAACCACTCTTACCAATAATTGCATACTTCTTATTATTATAAAATTTATGACTTACATTATTTAATAATTTAACCCCATCGTCGTAGCAAAAAGATACATTCTCTAGTTCAATTTCTCTATTGAATTTATGTTCTACTACATCTATAGAATTGCTAAGTATATTTTTAGATGAATAGAGATCTTCCTTTATAGTTTTAAAAGAATTTAAGTGATTTAACATCTTTGAGGTATTTATAAATGGAGTTACTATGTGATTAATTAGCTGAGTTGAACTGACCAATACACCAACGCTAACTATGCCTCTCATAGAAAAATATGCACCTATTGTTATAACTACTACAAATATTAGATTTCCTATAAATGAGTTTATAGAGTTGATATTCTCAAGTAAGAAATTTATTCTAAACTTACTAATTTGATTATTTCTTACTATAGATTTCATATTATTTTCAACTCTATCTTCTGCACCAAAACTCTTAATAGTTGATAGACCATCAAGCATCTCTTTTACACTATTAGTTAGAGGTGTAACACTAGCTACATAATTCTTTTGCTCTGTGTCTAGATACTTTCTTGTAATAAAAGAAAATATAAGAGGAAGAGTAGCCAATAGAACTCCAACTAATAGCATTATTTTAGATATGCTATAGAGAAGAATTGTAGCAAACAAAAATTTTGGTATTGCGGAAAATACTCCAAAGAAGTTTTCTACATAGTCATCTCTATACATGTTGACATTGTTAAGTATTGCAGTTAAGCTTGCATATTTTCTATTGTCTTGTGCATTTAAAGTTGCCCTTATTAAATCAAACCTCAATTTTTCTATATGTACCTTAATAAAACTCTGTTTAATGTAGTGAAGCAATACCTCAACCGCAAGAGTAAAAAATAGATAGCCTATTGTAATTTGCATAGTATAGATAAATTCTGAATGTTCAAGAGAAACAGCAGTATCTACTATTTTTTCAATAATTTTAGCAAGATATACTATAACAATTGCATCTAATACTACAAATATCAGAGTCAATATAAAAAGAAATCTTTCTTTAAAACCTTCAACTTTCATATTTCCTACTTCTAAATTTAATCTACTATATTATAGCAAAGAAATTACAAAATAAAATACGCTCTTAGCTAGTCCCCACTGATGTAATAATATTTGTATCCACATATATAGATGTTTTTATGAACTCATCAATTTAAAGATGTTTTCTATTTCTCTAACAAAAAAAGCTATGGTCATGGTATATATTAACACCATAACCACAGCTTTATAAATACAAAGGCATAGCGTAAAGCTGCCTCTAATATTTTTTAGTTTTTATAGCAAACCTACAAGTAAGAGTCCACCACAAACTACTATTCCAACAAATAATAGTGTTATTAGGCAATATCCCATAATATCACGAGCAGAAAGTCCAGCAATACCTAGAGCTGGAAGTGCCCAGAATGGTTGAATCATATTTGTCCATGCATCTCCCCAAGCAATTGCCATTCCTGTAATTGATGGATCTACGCCAAGCAGTAGTCC
>JAEZUZ010000036.1 GCA_023443345.1 Bacillota bacterium | reverse complement strand
ACCTCCTAAACTCCCTTACATGGGTTTTTGCTATTTTATCTTGAAGAGTCTTAGAACTCTTTTTATCATTTAATGCTAAGTAAATAGAATATCCAATGATCAAAGTCATCGGTAATGCTATTACATAATCCAATGTCTTTAATTTATCCAAATTTATACTTCTTGTAATTGTCTGAAATATAGTATTAGATGATGTGTATAATGAACCTTGAATTATAAATGAACCTATAAAAAATCTAACTAAAAGAGTTTTTAAACTAGGTCTATTTCCGCTATCTTCTACAAACTCAAGACCTACTACCTTCATCATTACAGTTCCGCACGTTTTTGAGAAATGTGGTACTAACACAAAATATAGAAGTGCAACAAATAATGATAAAATTATCAGGATACTCTGTGTAAATGGAGTGTAATTGGTAACATTTCCATACTTATCTCCGATATTAAAGAAAATATTTACAGTTCTAACTAAAAAATTTAGAAGAATTGATGAAAAATACCAGTCAATTCCAAAAGCAAATACTCTCTTTACAAAATATCCAGATCTACTCTGATAGGTATTAGATTGCTTTTTCTTATTAGCCATCTATTCCTCTGATTTCTTTAAGAAGCTCAATATTTTCTTGAGCTATTAACTTTATCAATTCTGTAGTAATTAACTGATCTTCTGCATGAACTAAAAGCATACCAACTTCAACCTTTTCTCCATTTGCTTCTTGAGAAATAAGTTGTGAATGAGTTTTATGAGCTTTTAAATATTCCTGTGAACCTTCTTCGATTAATTCAGCTGCCCTTTTAAAATCTCCTGCTTTAGCCTTTTTTAAAGCCTCAATATAATTTGACTTTGCACTACCTGCAAATGATATTATTTGAAAACATACTAATTCCATATCTTGCATATACTTCTCCTTAATTAACCTTTAATCTCTAATTTTGCTGTTCTAGTACGCATATAGTCTTCAAGCCACTCTTTGCTTGCCTCTTCTATCTTATTTTTAGATCCTTCTCTCTTTACAAGATAAACTGTAGGTTTATGAGTGTCTGAAGCATAGACAAATGAGAAACCATCAATATTTGTAGCAACCCCAAAATTGCCCTTGTTATCTATTGCTACAACTGATAAATCTCCTGCATTCTTTCTTCTCTTTTTTAAAAGTTCATCTAAGTCATTTACGGCTTTCTCACAAGCTTCTTGTGGAGTTAATCCTTCTTTCATAAGTCTAACTATTTCGTAACTTATACATCCCTTCATGAGATCTTCTCCCAAGCCTGTTGCAGTAGCAGCCCCTACATCACTATCAGCATACAAACCTGAACCAATAACTGGACTATCTCCAAGCCTTCCACTATTTTTCATAAACAGTCCAGATGTTGAAGTTGCAGCACATACTTTAGAGTTAGTATCTATAACGCACATACCAACAGTGTCATGACCAATATATGGCTTTAATTCTTGTTCTTGTTTAAGTTTATTTTCTTCAAAAAGTCTATTTTTATAGTGAATAATTGCTCTTTCACTTAGCATATTTTGTCTTGTAAAACAATGAGCATCCGCATACCTTTCTGCTCCAGAAGCCACTAAAAAGTTATTTACTTTCTCCTTAGAAAGAGCATGAGCTACTTCTACTGGGTTTTTAATGTTCTTTACTGCCCCTACTGCTCCAAAATTATAATTACTTCCATTCATAAAAGCAGCATCTAACTCAACTTCCATATCCTTATTAGGAAGTCCGCCGTATCCCACAGATTTGAAGTATGGAAAATCTTCAACAATCTTGATAGCATCAACTAGTGCTTTTTCAGAATCTTGACCATTTGATAACTCTTTGCTTGCCTCTTCTATTGCTTCAAGAGACATTCTCCAAGTTCCTATAATTGCCCACATATAATTCTCCTATCTATCTACTATAAGTCTACATATATATATGATTTTTATCAAACAATATTTTTTCCTAATATCAGGAAAAAAATTATAAATAAAAATGAAGCAATTCCTCAATGTATAACAAAAATCATTACCACAGCATAGTATTAGCATCTATCTTATAAAATACATATGCAAAAAGGCAGAGTAAACTCTGCCTTTCTAATGTTAATATTGAAACTACTTTCATACTATTCCAATGCTAAATCATCGAATGATAAGTCATCTAACTCATCCTTTTCACTGTCTTTAAGCTTTTCTTCCTCTAAGTACTTATTATCTAGTACCTTTAAGAATGGATAGTAAATCAACATATTTATTCCTAGTAGAACAAATTGTAAAATTGATGCCATAAAGCTTCCTGTTACTAAGTATCCAGAGAATCCTATTGGCATTGTCCATGGAAGCTGAACTCCCGATGTTACTGGAATTATTCCTACAACTGTAGCAATATATGCTATAACTGTATTTACAACTGGTGCTAATAAGAACGGAACTACCATTATTGGGTTAAGAACTATTGGAAGTCCAAAGATAATTGGTTCATTAATTCCAAATATGCTCGATGGAAGTGAAAGTTTTCCTAGCATCTTAATTCTATTAGACTTACCCATGAATGCCATCATTATAACTAGACCTAGTGTAGATCCACCACCACCAAAGTTACAGAAGAAATAAGAGAATCCTGTTGTAAAGATATTTGTCATCTCTAGCCCAGCCTTAGCTGCTTCATAGTTTTCAAGTGTAAGTGCCTTATGAATTGGATCAAAAATAGTTTTTGTTACTGCAGGTCCATTGATTCCAAAGAACCAGAATAATGTTGATAGGAATTGATAAATTACCTCAAATGCCGCTAACTTACCTAAACCTACAAGTGGTGCCTGTAGAACTT
>JAEZUZ010000102.1 GCA_023443345.1 Bacillota bacterium | reverse complement strand
GGTCTAGTTCCTTTGCAATCTTAGTTGCGTTTGCTATTTTCTTAGCTTCTGGAGCATCTGCAGATTCATAAGTAGAGAAGCTCAACATTGCAACTTTAGGCTCCATTCCAAACATTCTAGCAGTCTGAGCTGTAGCTATAGCAACTTCAGCTAGCTGTCTTTCATCTAGTGAAATATTGATTGCGCAGTCTGCAAACAAGTATTGCTCACCATTAGGTCCTAGCATTAGAAATGATCCACTAGTTCTAGAAATTCCAGGCTTTGTCTTAATAATCTGTAAAGCTGGTCTTATTGTGTCTCCTGTAGGGTGGATAGCCCCACTTACCATTCCATCAGCTATTCCCATGTATACAAGCATGGTTCCGAAGTAGTTTACATTTGTAAGGGCATTATTAGCAATGTCATTGGAAATTTTACCCTTTCTTCTATTAACTAATTCTTCTACCATCTGTCTTCTTAATGGGAATCTCCTTGGATTGATTATCTCAATCCCTGTAATATCTATGTTGTACTCATCAGCACTATCGAGTACGTCTTCGGGTTCTCCTAAAAGTACAGGAGTTATAATTTTTTCATCATATAGCATTTTTGCAGCCTCTAAAATACGGCTGTCATTAGCTTCAGGAAATACAATTTTTAGATTTTTTCCTGTCAACTTCTCTTTTACTAAATCTAAAAGAGCCATAGTACACTTCCTTTCTTAAAAGTATATGAATTATACCCTATTTTACTTAATTTTAAAACTTCCCAGAATACCTCTAGTTATAGATCTGCCGACAGTTCTACCTATTGAATTGAGTGTTGATTGAAACATTTTGTCAAGGGGAGACATCTTTGATTTTTTCCCCTTTGTCATATATTCAATAAAACTCTGAGGTCCCGACTCATTTTGCTTTTGTTCTTGTTTAACAGGCTCTTGAACTTTTGCCTTAGATCTCAATAGTTCAAAAGCACTTTCTCTATCAAAAGTATCTCTATATTTGCCATATAGATTTTCAAAGTTTAGATGGTTGATAATCTCTTCTGGCTCTACAGGAGAAATTCTGGAGTTAGGAGAATTTATAAATACTTTTTCTACTGCCTGAGGTCTGAAGTTATCATCAAGAAGGCTAACAATTGCCTCTCCGACTTTCAAGTTTTTTATCTCTTCTTCAAGATTTAAGTTATCTGGATTGTACATTGAATCCGAGATTGTCTTAAGAGCCTTTTCATCGACTTTTGAATATACTCTAAGAGCGTGTTGTATCTTGTTTGAAAGTTGAGACAGAATGTCTTGTGGAATATCTCTTGGATTTTGAGTTACAAAGTATATTCCAACGCCTTTGGATCTTATTAGCTTTACAACTTGTTCAATCTTATTTAGAAGAGTTTTAGGAGCATCTTCAAATAGAACATGTGCCTCTTCAAAGAAGAAAACTAGTTTTGGTTTATCTAAATCTCCCACTTCTGGCAGTTTCTCAAGTAGTTCGCTTAGCAAGTAGAGAATAAATGCGGCATATAAGTTTGGAGATGTATGTATTTTTCTTGAATCAAGTACATTTATCTTGCCATACCCATTTTGGTCAACTTTCAAGAAGTCATTTATATCAAGAGAAGGCTCTCCTAAAAAATAATCGAGTCCCTGTTCTCTTAATACTAGAAGTTGTCTCTGAATGGCTCCAATAGTTGCACTTGCAATGTTTCCGTAAGATTTGGAGAATTCCTGTCTATTTTCGTATACAAATTTTACCATTTCGTCTAGGTCTTTGTAGTCTAGAAGAAGTAGTCCCATCTCATCGGCTATGTGAAATATAGAATATAACACTCCCATCTGTGTTTCATTAAGGCCAAGAAGCTTGCTTAGTACAAGAGGCCCCATTTCACTTACTGTAGCTCTTAGGGGAACACCATTTTTAGCATATAGGTCCCAAAAAGTTGTGGGGTAGACTTTAGGCTGTGGAGAATCTAAACCTCTTTTTTCTAGATATGAATTAAGTTTTTCATCGATATCTATAGGCTTTATAAATCCGCTTAAATCTCCCTTTATATCTGTGACAAAAGTAGGAACACCTATTTCGCTAAATAGTTCACATAGTTTTTTAATGGTTACTGTTTTGCCAGTTCCTGTAGCACCAGTGACAAGCCCGTGTCTATTGGCTACTTTTTCTAAAAAATCTGTATTTTTTGCTAATAACATAATTACTCCTTTAAAAACCCAACTTTTCTCTTGACTTTATCAAGGGTTTTTCTTGCGATATATGAAGCTTTCATAGCGCCATCTCTATACACCTTTTCAATGAGATCCTTATCCTTAAGTATTGTAAAGTATTTTTCTCTAAATGGCTCTAGTTCTTCAATAACAGCTTGACTTACAGCTTCTTTTAAATCCCTATAGTTTAGATTTTCTAAATCTTTTACAGCAGATTCTATTTCTATATTTTTTACAAGTGCATAGATATTTATGAGATTTTTAATTCCGGGTTGCTCATCGCTATAATTTACTTTTGCAAAATTATCTGTTACAGCTCTAGATATTTTCTTTCTTATCACATCGTTTGAGTCTTCAAGAAGGATTGTACCAGAACCTTCTGCAGATTTAGACATCTTCTTGGTAGGTTCTTGTAAGTCATATATTCTAGCCCCAAATTTATTTAGATATATTTCGGGAATTTTGAAGGTTTCAGAATATGCCTGGTTAAATCTTCCGGCGATATCTCTAGCTATCTCTAAGTGTTGACTTTGATCATCTCCTACTGGAACTAAGTCTGTCTGGTAAAGCAAGATGTCTGCAGCCATAAGAACAGGATAAGAGAACAATCCCACACTTACAGATTGACCTAGGTTTTTAGACTTATCTTTAAATTGTGTCATTCTTCCCATTTCTCCCATGTAGCAATAGCAGTTCAAAATCCACGCAAGTTCAGCATGAGCCTTTACATGTGATTGAACATATATTATAGATTTTTCGGGATCTAGTCCACTTGCAAGATAGAATGCTATCAACTTCTGAGTTCTAAGCCTTAAGTCCTTTGGCTCCTGTCTTACTGTTATGGCATGCATATCTGCAACACAAAAAATCGTATTGTACTGACTTTCGAATGCTCTAAAGTTCTTTATTGCTCCGAGGTAGTTGCCTATGGTAAGCTCCCCAGAAGGCTGTATTGCACTATATACGGTCTTCATATTCCTCCTTAAGATAATAAAAAATCACCCTGTATAGGGTGCTTATAATAAACACGGTACCACCTAATGTTTTACTCAATAGTTTTAACGCACAACTGCGAAATATCTCAAAGGACCATTCATTTTTACCTATAACAGTCCATTCCACCAACAGGACCTCTCTAGAGTCAGTGAGATAAAAATTACTTACTCTTCTCAATGATATCTTAATTAAGTATAATGTAATTGTACACTAATTGTCAAATTGGGAAGGGGGTATATATGGCAGAGGTATTTAAAGGTATATTCATGGAAGAAATACCACTAAAAAACAACCCATTAAAGGCACTTAATTGTTTTATATTTTCATCAAATGGCCAAAATTTACTAGTGGACTCAGGTTTTGATGAAGAAACGGCAAAAAAGGCATTAGATGATATAATTGAAAAATATAATTTGAACCCTCAAAATACAAGAGTATTTCTAACTCATCACCACAGTGATCATGCAGGAAATATTCCATATCTAGAAGATAAGGGATTTAAAATTATCTCTAATGTAAGGGATATGAAGAGGATAAATGAAGGAATAACTCAAGATAGACCGTCTTGGCTTGCACTATCTTCTATGGCTAAAAGTCAAGATTTAGAAAAAGATGTAAAAGATGTGCTTAATAACCCTGGATTTTACTATAGAGCAAAGAAGGAAATTCACCCAACTATAGTAGAAATAGGAGACATAGTAGAAGTTGGAGATTTCAAATTTGAGGTGGTAGATTTACAGGGTCACACTCCTAATCAATGTGGATTGTATGATAGAGAGAAAAAGATACTTCATGCAGCAGATGCAATAC
>JAEZUZ010000069.1 GCA_023443345.1 Bacillota bacterium | reverse complement strand
TCAAAACATTGAGAAATCAATAACTAAATGAGGTTATAAAATTACATTGACATTACTTACACTTTAGATTTATATTTAAATATTTATGAATATGGTAAATCTTGATTATGGATATATAAATGAGGGTAGAAAAATAAACAGGAGGCACACATGAGTCAAGGTAAAATTATAGGAATAGTTTTGAGTGTAATTACTGTTCTTTCTATTATAGGAACAGCTGTATATTTTCTATCTCAAGAAAAATATAGAGATGCACTAAAGGATAAAGCAGAAAATTGTCCTGTATGTAGGAAACTTTTTAATCTCTAATTAGGGATTTTTGATAAAAGCACCTTTAGAGGGTGTTTTTTTCTTTAAGCGGAGGATAGATGGATTTTAAAGTAAAATCTAAATTTGAGCCAATGGGAGACCAGATAAAGGCAATAGAAGAATTATCTAAGTCTATTAAAGAAGGTAATAAATTTCAGACTTTATTAGGAGTTACAGGTTCTGGAAAGACTTATACAATGGCAAAGGTAATTGAGAGAGTTCAAAAACCTACTCTTGTATTTGCTCATAATAAGACTTTAGCAGCTCAATTAGTTAGTGAATTTAGAGAGTTTTTTCCAGAAAATTCAGTTGAATTTTTTGTTTCATATTATGATTATTACCAGCCAGAAGCCTATGTGCCAGGAAGAGACTTATATATAGAAAAAGAAAGTACAGTAAATGACGAAATAGATAGACTTAGACACTCAGCAACAGCAGCTCTTCAAGAGAGAAGAGATGTCATAGTTGTAGCTTCTGTATCAAGTATATATGGACTTGGATCTATAGTTGACTATAAGAACATGGTTATTTCTCTTAGGCCAGGTATGGAAAAATCCATGAAAGAAATCATCAGAAGACTTGTAAACATACAGTATAAGAGGAATGATATTGAATTTAAAAGAGCTACCTTTAGAGTTAGAGGAGATGCAATAGAGATAATACCTGCCAATAAATCTGAGAATGCTTACAGAGTAGAGTTTTTTGGAGACGAAATAGATTCAATTACAGAAATAAATGTACTTACAGGAGAATTTATAGCATCAAGAGGACATATCACAATTTTTCCATCTTCTCACTTTGTCACAGGAAAGGATACTATAGAAAGAGCTCTTGTTGAGATAGAGAAAGAACTAGAAGATAGATTGAAGTACTTTAAAGATAATAACAAATTGCTTGAAGCCCAGAGATTAGAGGAAAGAACAAGATATGACATGGAAATGCTAAGAGAGATGGGATTTTGTTCTGGGATTGAGAATTATTCAAGAATACTTGACAATAGAGAGCCAGGAACTCCCCCTATAACACTATTAGATTATTTTCCAGATGACTTTTTATTTATAATGGATGAGTCACATGTATCGACTGGTCAGTTAAAGGGGATGTATGCAGGAGATAGAAGCAGAAAGCAAAACTTGGTTGACTATGGATATAGGCTTCCGAGTGCTTTAGATAATAGGCCACTTATGTATGATGAGTTTATGGCAAAACTTCCTCAGACTGTATTTGTCTCAGCAACCCCAGGAGATATAGAATTAAAACTTTCAACAAAGGTAGTTGAACAGATCATCAGACCTACAGGACTTTTAGACCCAGAGGTAGAAGTCAGAAAAACTAAGGGATTAATTGATGACCTGTATGAAGAGATACAAATCAGAGTAAAGAAAAAAGAGAGAGTTTTGATTACAACTCTAACTAAAAAAATGGCAGAGAGACTGACAAAGGTACTAGGTGAGAGAGATTTAAAAGTCACATACATGCATTCAGATATAGATACTATTGAGAGAATGGAAATAATAAGAGATCTAAGACTTGGAAAAACCGATGTCCTTATAGGAATTAACCTCCTAAGGGAGGGGCTAGATATACCAGAAGTTTCCTTGGTTGCAATACTAGATGCAGATGTGATGGGATTTCTAAGGTCAGAAACCTCTCTTATTCAGACAATAGGTAGAGCTGCAAGAAATGAGAATGGAAAGGTTATAATGTATGCAGATACCATCTCTCAGTCGATGAAGTCAGCTATAGATGAGACAAAAAGAAGAAGAAAAATACAGGAGAAGTATAATAAAGAACACAAAATTATTCCTAAGTCTGTAAAGAAGGAAGTCAGATCTGTCCTTGCAACTGCAATAGAGAAAAAGAAAGTTCTCACTTATAAAGAAAGTATGAAGAAACAGGAACTTGAAGATAAGTTGAAAGACTTAAATTTTGCAATGCAAGTAGCAGTTGATGAAATGAGATATGAAGATGCTATCATATATAGAGATGCTATAAGAGAAATTGAAAAGACATTAAAGGGTACTAAATGATAAAGGAAATAGTTGTTAGAGGTGCCAAAGAGCACAATCTTAAAAATGTAGATGTAAAAATACCAAGAGATAAATTTGTGGTGATAACGGGAGTTTCTGGAAGTGGAAAGAGCTCCCTTGCTTTTGATACGATATATGCTGAAGGACAGAGGAGATATGTTGAGAGCCTATCTTCCTATGCAAGGCAATTCTTGGGACAGATGGAAAAGCCAAATGTAGCAAGCATAGATGGGCTATCTCCAGCTATAAGTATAGATCAGAAGACCACGAGTAAGAACCCAAGAAGTACAGTTGGTACAATCACAGAGATATATGATTATTTGAGGCTACTATATGCAAGAGTTGGAACACCACATTGTCCTGTTTGTAATAGGGTGATAGAGCCACTTACAATTGATGAAGTAGTAGAAGATATTTTAAAGTTGGAAGAAGGAACCAAGTTTCTACTTCTCTCTCCTGTAGTAATAGATAAGAAGGGAACACATCAAAAGGTCTTTGAAGCATTAAAGAGAGATGGATTTAATAGAGTATTAGTTAATTCAGAACAATATCAGCTTCAGAGTGAAATACCTAAGCTAGATAAAAATAAAAAGTGGAATGTAGATGTAGTAGTTGATAGACTTATTTCTAAAGAAGGAATTAGGAGTAGACTTGTAGACTCTCTTGAGACAGCCCTAAGACTTCAGGAAAAGCAAGTAATAGTTGCTAAATTAGATGGAGAGAGAAAAGTATATAACCTTCATTTTTCTTGCCCAGAGCATGGCGGAGGAATAGCAGAAATGGAACCAAAGGTCTTTTCTTTCAACAGTCCTGCAGGAATGTGTCCAAGCTGTAATGGTCTTGGATTTTTAAAGGAATTTGATGAAGACCTAATTATAGAAGATGAAAACTTAAGTCTAGCTCAAGGTGCAATTGTGCCATTTGGCAACATAAGTTCTAACAAAATATATAAGGAGATGTTGTCTAAACTCCTATCTCATACAGATGCAAAACTCACAACCCCTTTAAAGGATTTTAGTGCAGAAGATAGAAAGTTTCTATTATATGGAAAACACGGCAAGAGAGTAAAGGCACAAATTGTCTATGGAAGATATGGAAAGAGAGCTGTAAATACAGAGCTTGAAGGAGTTATAAATCACCTTCAAAGGCGATATGACATGACAAATAGCTTGAGTGTAAGACAGGAACTTGAAAGTTTTATGAGTGAACACAAATGTAAAACTTGTTCAGGTAAGAGATTGAAGGACGAAGTCCTATCTGTATATATTCAAGATAAAAATATAATAGATGTAACAGACATGAGTATATCTCAAGCTAATGAATTTTTTAAATCTCTCAAGCTTACGCCAATAAAACAGAAGATAGCCTCACAGATACTAAAAGAGATATCTGCTAGACTTAAGTTCTTAATGGATGTAGGTCTTGACTATTTGACACTAAGTAGAATGGCGGCAACTCTTTCAGGAGGAGAATCTCAAAGAATAAGGCTTGCTACTCAGATAGGAAGCGGGCTTACAGGTGTTCTATATATTTTAGATGAACCAAGTATAGGTTTGCACCAGAAGGACAATACGCTTCTTCTTAAGACGCTCAGAGAATTGACAGATTTAGGAAATACGCTTTTGGTAGTTGAACATGATGAAGATACGATGAGGCATGCAGACTATTTAATAGATGTCGGACCAGGAGCTGGAGAAAATGGTGGATATATAGTAGCTAGCGGAAGAGTAGATGAAGTTGAGAAAGCTGAAAACTCAATAACAGCTAAGTACTTAAGTGGTAAGTTAAAAATTGATGTTCCAAATAAGAGAAGAGAGCCAAATGGTGAAATTGTAATAAAAAAAGCTAAGGCAAACAATCTAAAGAGCATAGATGTAAAAATACCAACCGGAGTTTTTACATGCATTACAGGAGTATCAGGAAGTGGAAAGTCAACTCTTATAAACGAAATACTCCTTAAAGGAGTAAAGCAGAAGTTCAGAGGCTCAAAGAAAGAAATACTAGGAGCAAAAGATATATCTATAGATCAAAAGATAAAAAAGGTCATAGATATAGATCAATCTCCAATAGGAAGGACCCCAAGGAGCAATCCTTCCACATATACAAAGTTATTTGATCACATAAGAAATCTATTTGCAGAGATTCCTGAATCTAAGGAAAGAGGGTATGATAAGGGAAGATTTTCATTCAATGTAAAGGGAGGAAGATGTGAGGCATGTAATGGAGATGGAATCAATAAGATAGAAATGCACTTTTTGCCAGATATATATGTAAAGTGCGATACATGTCATGGAAAGAGATATAATAGAGAAACTCTAGAGGTGAAATTTAAAGGGAAAAATATCTATGATGTACTTGAGATGACAGTAGATGAAGCCATGAAATTCTTTGAAAATCACGTTCAGATACGCAATAAGCTAAAGACACTTTCAGATGTTGGTTTAGGTTATATAAAACTGGGTCAGCCATCAACTCAGCTCTCTGGAGGAGAAGCACAGAGAGTAAAACTAGCAGCAGAGCTATCAAAGAAAAGTTCAGCTGACACTCTATATATTTTGGATGAGCCTACAACAGGGCTACATATGGCAGATGTCAAACTGCTTGTAGATGTAATTCATAGATTAGTTGAGCAGGGAAATACTGTAGTTGTAATAGAGCACAATCTAGACGTTATTAAGAATGCAGACCATATTATAGATTTAGGACCTGATGGTGGTGATAGAGGTGGCCAGATTGTAATTGAAGGTACACCTGAAAAAGTTGCAAAATGTGCTAAATCCTACACAGGACAGTTTTTAAAGGACTTATTAGATGTATGAAGTTAGTCAAAGTATAAAGGACCAACTAAAGAGTGTGCCACAGAAACCTGGCATATATCTTATGAAGGATAAATTTGACAAAATAATATATGTTGGCAAGGCTAAGAAGTTAAAAAATAGACTTTCTAGTTACTTTAGGGCAGTTGAATCACATCCCACTAAAACTAAGACACTTGTAGTTAATACAGAAACTTTTGAATATATAATAGTTAAGAGTGAAGAGGAAGCTCTCTTACTTGAAGCTAATTTTATAAAGAAGTATAGACCGAAGTTTAACGTGATGCTAAAGGATGACAAAAGTTATCCATCTATAGTAATTACAAAGGAAAAGTACCCAAGAGTTTTTAAAAGTAGGCAGTTTACAAAGAATCAGGAAATCTTTGGACCATATACTAAGGCCTTGCAGGTAAATATGGCATTAGAAGGCATTCACAGGTTATTTCCAATCAGGAAGTGTAATACAGATCTTAGCAAGATTGTAAGACCCTGTCTATACTACCACATGAACGAGTGCATAGCTCCCTGTGTCTTTGATGTTGAAAAAGAGTACAACTCCTACATAGATAAAATAAGAGATTTATTAAAGAGAAAAAGTACAGAAGTATACGATTTGATGAATCAGAAAAAAGAAAAGTTTGTAAAGGAATTAAACTTTGAAGAAGCGATAATTATAAGAGATGAAATAGAGGCAATTAAGACCTTAGAAGTCTTTCAAAAGGTCAGCAGAGAATTTGGCAAGGATAGGGACTTCATAGGATATTTCATAAAGAAGGATCAAATAAGTTTCTATCTGCTCATATATAGAAGCGGAAAGTTGATATCAACAGAAAACTATGTCTTAGAAATTCCAATAGATGAAGAAGTAAAAGACATTCTAAAACAATTTATCTTTCAGTACTATACTCAACCTCAGGGAGTGCCACCTGAGATATTTATAGATGAAGATTTAGATGAAACTCTTGAGAACTATCTTAGAAATTTATCTGGAAGGAAAGTTGTAATCAATAACCCTCAAAGAGGTGAAAACAAAGTAATCCTTGAGACTGCAACAGAGAATGCAAAGGAGTACATTGATAAATTTACTAAGAAGATAGAAGAAGACAGGAAAAGGCAAGAAGAGATAAGGATATCTCTTGAGACGATTACTTTAAGAGATCAGGTGAGCAGAATAGAGGCTTATGATATATCTAACATACTTGGTATGATGAGTGTCGGTTCTATGGTTGTATATGACAATTTCAAAAAGAAACCTTCTGACTATAGAAAGTTCAAAATCAAAACAGTAGAAGGGCCAAATGATGTAGCTTCTTTAAGAGAAGTAGTAGAGAGAAGGCTCCTTAAGTTAAAGGATTCAAGATTTGGAGTTAAGCCAGATATAATGTTGATTGATGGTGGCAAACCTCAATTGAGAGCTGTAAAAGAAGTAGTTGATAAATTTGGATACGACATAGCTGTCATAGCAATGGTAAAAGATGATCATCACAAGACAAGAGGACTCATATATGAAGATGAGTACTATGAATTAGATAGGGGTACTGTTTTTTATAGATTTATATATTCTATTCAGGAAGAAGTCCATAGATTTGCAATAAGTTATCATCAAAAATTAAGGGGTAAATCTATGCTCAGTTCAGTATTTGATGAAATACCCGGAATAGGAAAAGTAAAGAGAGAAGCTCTAATTAAGAGATTTGACAATATAACGAATATCAAAAGAGCAAGTATAGAGGAACTCACAAAGGTAAAGGGAATAAACGAGGCACTTGCTATAAAGATAAAGGAATATCTCAATAGGAAAGACTGAGGTTATTATGAAAATTGTTGCTATAGAGCCACTACTTGTAAGCAATAAAAAAATAGAAGAAGCTAGAGAGCTTTTAGAGAAGAAGGGTTGCACTTTTAAATATTATAATACTAGACCAATAGATCAAGATGAAGTTATTAAAAGAGCAAATCAAGCTGATATACTACTTGTGGGAAATTATCCTATTAAAAAAGAAACATTAGAGAAAATGCACAATTTAAAGTTGATACAAGTAGCCTTTACTGGAATTGACCATATTCAAAGTACAGATGTAGAAATAAGAAATGCATCTGGCTACAGTGATACTGCTGTATCAGAGCTAGTAATAGGACTAGCCCTTGAGAGATTTAGAAATATTTCTAAGTCAAATGCAGATGTCAGACAAGCAGGTACAGCTAAAATCGGAAGAGAGATATCTGGAAAGTCCGTTGGCATAGTCGGTCTTGGAAGAATAGGACTGAGGGTTGCAAAACTCTTTGAAGCATTTTCAGCAGAAGTATTTTACTATTCAAGGACTAAAAAGGATGTCCCTTATAGATATTTAGAGCTAGATGAACTTCTATCAACTTGTGATATTATAAGCATTCACACTCCTTTAAATGATTCAACTAGAGGTCTTATTAATAGTTCAAAAATAGATTTGATAAAGAAGGGTGCTCTTATTATTAACTGCGCAAGGGGACCTATAGTAGATGAGAAGGCGTTGGTTAAAAGACTTAAAAATGGAGAAATAGATGCAGCTATCGATGTATTTGATAGTGAGCCTCCACTTGATAGGAGAGAGATATTTGATACTGATGCACTGCTTCAGCCTCATCAGGCCTATCTTACAGAAGAAGCAATGATTAGAAGATTTGATATTGCTCTAAAAAAGATAATAAATTTTATTGACGAAAGAAGTTAGTTAAAATATAATGAATGTTAGTGAAAGGTAGCCAAGAGTAAAACTTGGCTAATTTTATAGTATGGAAAGAAATAAGGGCATTTGGATATGTTTTGAGGGTGGAGATGGAAGTGGAAAGTCTACCCTTACAAAGTTGCTTTATGATAAATATGTAGAACTTAACTATCAGTGCATTCTCACAAGAGAGCCAGGGGGAGTTCCATTAGCTGAAGATATAAGGGATATTCTTTTAAATAATGGAAATTGCGAAATGGACGATCGAACTGAGGCCATACTTTTTGCTGCCTCAAGAAGACAACATTTAGTTGAAAAAATCCTTCCAGCACTTGAGCAGAAAAAGGTAGTTATATCAGATAGATTTATTGAATCATCTATTGTATATCAGGGATATGCAAGGGGAATAGGAATGAAGGAAGTCGAGGCACTTAATTTATTTGCAACTCAGTGTAAATACCCAGATATAACTTTTTACATAGACACTCCATACGAACTTGCTATTTCAAGAATGTATACATCAAATCGAGATTTAGATAGGATTGAGATAGAAGGATCATCCTTTCATAAGAAAGTTTATGAGGGATATGAAATAAGGCTTAAAGAATCAAACATGGTAAGGATAGATGGGTCAAAGAGCATTGAAGAAGCCATGGATTCAATATTTAATGAACTTAGAAGGAGAAATTATTTATGAAAAAGACCCCTTACTCATCGGTAGGTTGGAAAAAATACGATTATATTTTATTTTTAATATTAACATTATCATTTGTACTGCCAATTCCAATTTTTGTAGTTCCCTTTTTTATAATGCAACATATATTGCCATTTTTATTGTTGCCATTTTTATTTAGAGCGTATAGAAGCCTGAATAAGAAAGCAGTAATAGGGATATTTATATTTTTATTTTTTATGATAGTATCCCAAAATGTGGGCAGTTATATTCAAGAGACCATATTTAAAATACTTGGACAAGAGGCACCAAACCTAAATCAAAATGTTGCAGAATCGGGATTAAAGGAAAATACAGCTTATTTGGTATTTTTAATTGTATTTATAGCACCTATTTTTGAAGAATATATATGTAGATATGGTATTCAGACAATTGTAAGAGAGAGAATTAACAGTAAAACTATAGCTGTGCTTGTTTCTTCTTTTGTATTTGCCTTTGCACACGTAGTTCCAGCAATAATTGAAAAACAACCTCTAGGACTAATCCATATAATTGTATATTTTCTAATGGGTGTTGTACTTGGTATATCATTTGAAAAATATAAGAATATATCAGTTCCTATAACAGTACACATGTTATCAAACTTGCTTGCAACAATCTCTATTCTTTCTCAATAAGAATATAAAACAACAAGGAATTCTAGTTGAAACTGGAGTTCTTTTTTTTTGATTAAAATATAATTTCTCTAAGGAGGAATTATGCAAAGGGGATCTCTTACAGTAGAAGCTACAATTGTATCTGTAATTTTAGTAATTGTTGTTATATTAGCTATTTTATTTTTTCTTAAGTTAGAACTAAGCGTTCAAAAGTACGACTTAGAAAAGTATAGAGAAGTATATGATAAAAAAATAGATAAGCTAATAGAGATGAAGTTACATGATGAAACTAGATAGGGGAAGTGTAAGTGCATATTTTCTAATAGTTTTACTTTCATTTTTTATACTTTCTTCTTTGCTTTTAGAATATACGACACTTAAGAAATATATGTCTTATAGCAAGGCGCAGCTTATTTTAGATGTAGATGCAGAAATGAGTTTTTATGATAGAGATCTCTTTGAAAAATTTGGACTTCTTGGAGTATATAAGAGAGACAATTATATATCTAAAGATTTTTTAAATGAGACAAATGTAATTGTAAGTGAGATTTCAAGACTTATGAAGAAGAGACTTCTTCTAGTTGGAGTTGCAAAGACTGAAGAAGTAGTTCAGGATTTCATAAGGGATTTTACAGGGGTCAATTTTCCAGTTTTTGATATAAATGATGTAAATGATAGGCTCAGGTACTTTTTTAACTTAGAAAAACCAACAACTCAAGACATCAAAAAGGCAGTTGAGTTTGTAGTAGAACTTGAGAGCACTAAGCTATATGCAGAACTTCATGGCATGAGTTGGAATCAACTATTTGATCTTTTAAAAAAGGGAGATTTAAAAAAAATAAGGGAGTTTAGACCATATTTAGTTATTAAAGATGAAGTAAATTCAGCATATGACAAAATGCATGAATTTATAGAAAAGATAGATGTTCTAAACATACATACTCACTACTACTTGTCTGACTATTCTATTTCATACCTTGGATACTCAAACACAAAAAATAAAGATGATAAATTAAGAGCAGAATATGTTCTTACAGGTAGTGAGAATAGTAAAGTTTCCAAGGCAATAGTTGATGCAGAAATTTATGCCATGAGGCTTTGTTTTAATTTCATAGAATGTTTTAGCAACGAACTAGTTAGAAGTAAGATACGAAAATTTAGCTTTGGATCAATTAAATTATTTGTGCTTGAAGCGATAGCTCTGAGTCTATATGAAGCTAAAAAAGATTTAGATAAGATTCGCGATGGAGGTAGAGTTCCTTTTATAAAGTCAAGCCAGGGATTTATGAGTGCAAATGGCGTTAAAAGTTATGAAAAAGGATATTACTATCATGACTATTTAAAGTTACTTATGATGCTCCTTCCAAAAGATGTAATAGCAAAGAGAATAATAAGGGCTGTTGAAAATCAGAGCGAAATGAAACTTAAAGATTTAGCAGCAACTATAGAAATAGAAAGAGAGGTAGAGTTTGAAGGAAGAGTTATTCCGTGGAAGGTTAAGAAAAAGATTAGAGGAGAGTTGTCATTTATCAAATAGAGGATCTGTTACAGTGGAGGCTCTTGCATGTATAGGTACATTTTTAATAACTTTCTTTATTCTAGCATCCTTAATTTTATCAAATATGTATTTCGAGAAATTTTATTCTAAATTTAGTTTATTTGTAGTTGAGAAAAATATCTCTCCAATAGAAGTGGAATTATTTGGTGATAAAAATATAACTAATAATAGAGATTACATATTTCTATTTGATAAGTTTAAATCTTGGAATGTAAATTTCTCACACTACAATCACAATTTTGACAAGATAGTCTATGTAACAGACACGGGAAATAAGTATCACAAACCTGGAAGCAGGTATTTAAAGAGGTCTTATAAGCCTGTAAAATTAAAAGAATTGGAAGAGAAATTCAATCCCTCTCTACAATAAACGAAAATTGAATATATACATTTTCTAGTGGTATATAAAAAAATTAACACAATATATTGTGGATTTTTACTTTTTTATGTGCTATTATATCAAATAGATAAAATCGTTTAGGAGGGGCAATGTTAACAGTTATAAAAAGAGATGGAAGTGAACATCCATTTGATAAAGAAAAAATCGCAATTGCTATAGAAAAGGCAATGAATTCACCAACAGGGATGTATGAGGAAGGACTTGCTAAAGAAGTAGCAAATGAAATATATGAGTTTGCCAAGACACTTGGAAAGAAGATGACAATATATGAAATCGAAGACCATGTCTACTACAAGCTTATTCAACATGGTAACTCTGCGACAGCTAGAGCTTATGAGAATTATAAGGCTGTTCAACAATTTAAGAGACAACAAAATACAACTGACAAGAACATCATGGGTCTTTTAGATCTTACAAATTTAGATGTAATCAATGAAAACTCTAATAAGAACTCAAAAGTTTCTTCTACACAGAGAGATTTAATTGCTGGTGAAGTTTCTAAGGACATAGCAAGAAGAATGTTAATTCCAGCTGATATTGTTCAAGCTCACGATGAAGGTGCTATTCACCTACATGACATGGACTATATCATTCAGCCGATGTTCAACTGCTGTCTAGTAAATCTTAAAGATATGCTTGACAATGGAACAGTAATAAATGGCAAAAAGATTGATTCTCCAAAGAGTTTTCAAGTTGCCTGTACTGTAACTACTCAAATAATTGCCCAAATAGCTTCTGGACAATATGGTGGACAGAGTATAAATGGAATTGATAGAATTCTAGCACCATATGTAAGAAAGAGCTTTTTAAAGTACAAGACAATAGCACTAGAAGAGCAAAGAGATATATATAAGATAGAAGAAAATGAGAAGTTAGCTGAAGATATTGCTTGGGAGAGAACAAAGAAAGAAATTAAAGATGGAATACAGACTATTCAATATCAGATAAATACTCTTATGACCTCTAATGGACAAGCCCCTTTTGTTACATTATTTATGCACTTTGAAAAAGATTTTGAATATGCAAAAGAAGCTGCTATGATACAGGAAGAAATATTAAAGCAGAGATATGAGGGAATTAAGAACGATGTTGATGTATATATTACACCAGCATTCCCTAAGCTAGTATATGTGCTAGATGAACACAATGTTCACCCAGATTCAGAGTACTATTATCTGACTCAACTAGCTGCAAAATGTACAGCAAAGAGAATGTATCCAGACTATATCTCAGCTAAGAAGATGAAGGAAGTTTACCAAGGCAATGTATTTGCACCAATGGGATGTAGAGCATTCCTTTCACCTTGGAAAGACCAAGATGGAAACTTCAAATTTGACGGAAGATTTAACATGGGTGTTGTAAGTATAAACTTACCTCAAATAGCAATATTATCTCAGTCAAATGAAGATTTATTCTTTGAACTTTTAGATAAGAGATTAGATTTATGTAAGAGAGCACTATTACTTAGATATGAACTTCTTAAGGATGTAGTTAGTGATGTATCTCCAGTTCACTTCCAGTATGGCGCAATATCAAGATTAGGTAAGGGAGAAAAGATCTACCCACTTCTTCAAGACGGATATGCAACAATATCTCTAGGATATATTGGGTTCTATGAGGCTACAAAGTTAGTAAAGGGTGTTAGCCATACAACACCAGAAGGTAGAGAGTTTGCTCTTAAGTTAATAAGAAGATTGAGAGAAGCAGTAGACACTTGGAGGGAGGAAACAGGTTTAGGGTTTGCTCTTTATGGAACTCCTGCTGAATCACTTACACATAGATTCTGTTCTATAGATAAAGCTAGATATGGTGAGATTAAAGACATTACAGATAAGGGATATTATACAAATTCATACCACGTAGATGTTAGAGAACCAATAAGTGTATTTGATAAATTTGATTTTGAGAGTGCTTTCCAAGAGTTATCAACAGGTGGATGTATAAGTTATGCAGAAATACCAAATATGTTAAATAACTTAGAAGCTGTTGAAGAATTAATAAGATATATCTATGATCATATTTGCTATGCAGAATTTAATACTAAGAGCGACTATTGCCATAACTGCGGATTTGATGGTGAGATAGTTGTAAATGATGATAATCAATGGGAATGCCCACAGTGTCATAACAAAGACACTGAGAGAATGAATGTTACAAGAAGAACTTGTGGTTACCTTGGAGAAAACTTCTGGAACGAAGGCAGAACTAAGGAAATCAAGAATCGTGTACTTCATATTTAGAGATGAACTACGCTCAGATAAGAAAGTTTGATATAGCAAATGGTCCTGGAGTAAGGACAACTCTATTTGTAACAGGTTGTACTCACAATTGTAAAAATTGTTTCAACAGGGAGTATATGGATCCAAATTTTGGGCAGCCCTTTACTAAAGAGACAGAGAAACTCTTAATTGACTATCTTCACGATGATAAAGTAAGAGGATTAAGTATTCTTGGTGGAGAACCATTTCAGAACGAAGTTGGTTTAATTAAATTTCTGACAAGGCTAAGGAGAGAAACTCCAAAAGAGATTTGGATATATTCAGGATATACATTTGAAGAAATAATGGCAGTACCTATTAAGCGAGAACTTCTTGAGCTTTGTGATGTATTAGTTGATGGAAGATTTGTTGATGAACTTAAGAATTTAAAACTTAAATTTAGAGGTTCAAGCAATCAGAGAATAATAGATATAAAAAAAAGTCTTTCAGAAAATAGAGTTGTACTATATGGAAATTATAATGAATAAACTCTTATAATAGTGAATATAATCCCCTTTTAATTAAAAGGGGATTATTTATGTTATACTATAAATGTTGCTGATATAGCTCAGCTGGTAGAGCAACTGATTCGTAATCAGTAGGTCAGCGGTTCAAAACCGCTTATCAGCTTTAATATGAAAGGAAATTTATATGAAAAAAATATTTGTAATTATATCTATATTATCATTAATTATTTTTTCTTCTTGTTCTAAGGTAGATGAGAATGTGAAAAAGATTAAAATTATACAAATTGTAGAACACGAAGCTTTAGATAATGTAAGAAAGGGATTTGAGGACGGATTAAAAGAAAAGTCTAAAGAGATAACTTTCGATATAGAATATAAGAATGCACAATCAGATATAAGTTTACTTAATTCAATTGCTTCATCTTTTGCAGATTCTAAAGCCGATTTAGTTTTTGCAATATCAACTCCTGCAGCACAGGCAACAGCAAATATAATCAGAGACATTCCAATAGTATTTTCTGCAGTTAGTGACCCTGTTGGTTCAAATTTGATTATAAATTTAGATGAGCCAGAATCAAATATAACAGGAATTACTGATTTTGTAGATATAAAGGAACAGTTGAGCTTATTCAATAAAATAGATAAAAACATAAAGAAAGTTGGAATTCTATACAACACTTCAGAATCTAACTCAATATATCAGGTAGAGGAAGCTAAAAAGGCAGCCAAAGAGTTGAATTTAGAGATAGTTGATCAGGGAGTAAATACTATAAATGATTTACAACAGGCAACAGATGAGTTAATTGAGAAAGTGGATGCAGTATTTTTTATAACAGATAATACCGTATCTTCTAGCATCTCTACTATAACTCAGAAATTATCTGCAAATAAAAAAATATCTATAGCCTCAGATGTCGCATTAGTAAAAAAAGGAGTGCTATTTGCAATAGGCATAGATTACTATGAGCTTGGGAAGATGGGAGCTGACCAAGCTATAGATTTGCTTTTAAACAATAAGAAGGTAAGTGAAGTTAAAGTTCTAAGACCAAAGATGACTCTTAAATACCTAAATGATAAGGTAGCTGATGAATTGGGGATAGATAAAAATCTTGAAGTTTTCATCGATTCAGAAAAATTGTAAACAAAATTTAAAAAGTTGTTGACGAATATAAAAAAATAAGTTATTATTTATTAGTAAATAAAGGCTGTGAAAAAGAAAAGAGTGCCTAGAATGTTTAGAGAGCTTTTGGTTGGTGCAAAAAAGTCATTCGAATCACTGTATATTCACTTTGGAGCTGAGTGCTGAAAAGTAGGCATATCCGGGAGCTTCCCGTTATAGAAGATCAGACTGTTAGGTCTTAGAGTGATGCGTAGCATAAAATGGGTGGTACCGCGGAAATTCAAACTTTCGTCCCAATCGGGATGGAAGTTTTTTTAATTATTAGGAAAAGGAGAGAAAAATGAAAAGGGCAACTCTAATAATGGCATTGATACTATCTTTAGTTATTTTTAGTGCATGTTCTAAAAAAGAAGGAAGTCTAAAGATTGGAATTACACAAATTGTTGAACATGGTTCATTAGATGAGGTAAAGAGAGGATTTGTAGATAGAATAAAGGAATTGGGAATTGAGGCAGAAATAATAGAGAAGAATGCTCAAGGTGAAATCTCAGCATCTACAAGTATTGCAAATGAATTTGTAGATTCAAAAGTAGATCTAATATTTGCAATATCAACTCAGAGTGCACAAAGTACATTATCTGTTACAGATACTATACCGGTAATATTTTCTGCAGTTACAGATCCTGTTAGTTCTAAACTAGTCGATTCTTTAGAAAAACCTGGACACAATGTAACAGGAACTACAGATTTACAGGACATAAAATTACAGTTGGCACTTTTTAATGAAGTTGACCCAAGCATAAAGACAGTTGGAATACTATACAATACTTCTGAATCCAATTCCAAGCATCAAGTAGATATAGCTAAAAGCGTTGCAGATGAAGTTGGTCTAAAAATAGAAGCAATAGGCGTAAATGGTGTAAACGAATTGCCACAGGCACTTTCAAATTTAATGCCAAAGATTGATGCGATGTATATAATTACAGATAACATGGTTGCAAGCTCTCTTGAACTTATAAGTCAGGAACTTATAAAAGAGAAGAAAATAAGTATAGCTGCATTTGAAGATGCCATCGATCATGGAGCAGCAATTAGCTATGGACTAAATTATTATGACCTAGGTGTAACTTCTGCAGATATGGCAAAGGAAATATTGATAGATAAAAAAGAAGTTTCAACTATGGCAGTTAAGACATCTGATACTTACTCAATTAAGTTAAATCAAGAAGTAATTAGTGAGATGGGGATAGAGATTCCAAAAAATATTCTAGAAAAGGTTAGGAACTAGTTGTGGCACTATTAATTACGACAATTCAGCAGGGGCTTATCTATGCCATTTTAGGTATAGGAGTATATGTAAGTTACAAAATTTTAGATATACCAGATCTTACAGCTGAAGGGAGCTTTCCTCTTGGAGCACTCCTTGTAGCTAAGCTTATAACATCGGGAGTCAATCCATTTATAGCGACAATACTCTGCTTTTTGATTGGATCACTTGCAGGACTTATGACAGCAATTTTTCATATCAAGCTTAAGATTACAGGTCTACTTGCTGGTATTCTATCTATGACAATACTGTACTCAGTAAATTTACATATAAATGGAAAACCAAATGTTCCGCTTGGAAGAGATACAAGTCTGATATTTGACCTATTTAAAGTTGGGAATTCAGCATTAAGCAGTATTTTGCTATTAATTATCATAGTTGCAATTGTAAAATTTACTATGGATTTATTCTTTAAGACAGAAATAGGATATATGCTATTAGCTACAGGAGACAATGAGACATTGGTAAAGGCTCTTGGCCAAAGACCAGAACACTACAAAATTATAGGACTTATGTATTCTAATGGTCTAATTGCTCTAAGTGGAGCTATATTTGCACAGTTGAATAGATTTGCTGATATTACAATGGGAGTATCTATTATAGTTGTAGCCTTAGCTTCAATCATTATAGGCCAGACCATACTTACTCATAAAAAAATGCACGGTAGTACAAGAAGTATAATTGGTGCAATAATATATAGATTTATAGGGGCGTTGGCATTAAAACTTGGTTTTGAATCTATGGACTTAAGAATGATAAATGGAATAATTGTAGTTTTATTTATTGCATACAACAATGCACTAGCTACATATCATATAAAGAGGTTCTTAAAGAGGAGGAACAATGCTTAAGATAAAAAATCTATATAAAAGTTTCAACCTTGGGGAACCTACAGAACAACACATTTTTCAAGGACTAAATTTAGAAATTAATGAAGGAGAGTGTACAGCACTAATAGGTGGAAATGGCTGCGGAAAGTCAACTCTTATGAATATAATTGCTGGATCTATCAAACAGGAAGATGGATATATCGAGCTAGATGGTGAGGATGTAACCAACTTACCTGAATATAGGAGAAGTAAGTATATAGCAAGAGTTCACCAAAATCCTTCAATGGGAGTTTCAGAAAGTCTTACAATACTTGAAAATTTGGCAATTGCAGAGAAAAAATCACAGAAGTTTAGATTTCTTCCCCTTGTAAAGAAGTCAAATATAGAAAAGTATAAAAAAATGCTAGAGAGCTTTGATTTGGGACTAGAAGATAAGTTAAATGTACTTGTAAAACAGCTATCAGGAGGCCAGAGACAGTCACTTTCCCTGCTTATGGCAGTAATGCACAGACCAAAGCTGCTCCTTTTAGATGAGCATACAGCAGCACTTGACCCAAAGACAAGTAAAATTGTAATGGATAAGACTCTAGATATAATAAAGAAGGAGAAAATGACAACAATTATGATTACTCACAATATGATGGATGCAATAAATTATGCAGATAGAGTAATCATGTTAGAAAAGGGAGAAATAATCCTTGATAATAATACAAAGGACATAACAGAGGAGACCCTCTACAAAATGTATAGAAGAATTTAAAAAAGTCTAGTCTACATAAAGTAGATTAGACTTTTTTAGTGTGGCTTTACTTTATTCAAATCAATCCAATTCCCCATCATTCTATTTGCCTGAGGAGGTTGGATATTGTCCATTCCAAAGTGTGGATAGAAAGTCATCTCACCAAAGTAAATTTTCCCGTCAATATTGTAAAAATCAACTCTTACATGTACGAAGTCCTTTGAGAGAGACTCTGCTATTTCTATCATTTTTTCAAAGTTCTTAGGCTTTATAAACTCAAAGTTCTCGTTTGGTCTATAATCACCTATAAATAAGTCCTTTATTTCTTTGAAATCCCTATCAAAAACATTTCTCTTTGTATTAACATAATCTGCTACATTGCTATCTACAATTAAAAATTTTACTTCTCCATTAAAAGTATAGAATTTGTAGTCCATAATTTCAAAGTGATTAGGATCTTCTAAAAATTCTTCTATGGTAATCATCGGCTTTATGTGATGGTACGCCCATTCCCTGACTCTTAGTGAATAGTCTGTATCTAACCAGGCCTTGATAATTTTTTTCTGTTTTTGCCAGTCAATTTTATTCTTGTCTTTTACTATTAAGTTAAATCCAGATCCATGGTTTGCCTTTAGTATAAACTTATTAGGAAGAGTTGATAAATCGATCTTTTCTACATCATCATATACTCCATAAAGGGGTACTAAAATTTCCTCATATCCCTTTTCCTTTATAAAATTTCTAACTTCATACTTGTCTGCAAGTTTTATCAATCTCTCGTCTTTGTTATATAATTTTAACCACTGTATTTTTTCTGTATAGTCCTTTGGATTGTTCCAGTTTACTTTTTTCTTTAATAGATGCTTGTAAAGAATATCGATATACATTCTATCAGGAACCACTTTTAAAGCTCTAAATATATTGTCTGTCAATTTTGGGTGATCAAATATAAAATTTGTTATTTTATCGTGCATATAGACCTCCGTTATTTAAATATAGTTATAGTTTTAAGCTTTGTCAATAAGAAAGGGAAAAACAAAAACAATGCATGATTAAATCACTTAGGGTATAATAAAAAAAGGAGAGAAGATGTATAGTAAACTTATAA
Organism: Bacillota bacterium; assembly: GCA_023443345.1. Lineage (GTDB taxonomy): Bacteria > Bacillota > Clostridia > Peptostreptococcales > Acidaminobacteraceae > JAEZUZ01. The sequence continues at coordinate 1,325 of JAEZUZ010000069.1, read as the reverse complement.
ACTTTTTTAAAGAAAATAATTGTGACTATTTAGAAAATGAGCCTCTTAAAAATTATGCCTATTTCAGGATCGGTGGAAAAGCAGATATACTCTACAAGCCAAGAGATGAGAAGGAATTAATAGAAGCAATTTCGGTTATAAGAAAAGAAAATATTTTATTTTTTATGCTTGGAAAGGGATCAAATATTCTCTTTAGTGATGAAGGAATTAGAGGAGTTGTAATTGATACAAGTAGATATCTAAATAACTTCGAAATTAAAGATAACACTGCCTATGCACAATGTGGGGTTCTTCTTGCTAAGCTAATGAAACAATCGGCTATGAGAGGGCTTGCTGGAGGAGAGTTTGCTTCTGGAATACCTGGTACAATAGGCGGGGCTGTAGTTATGAATGCTGGAGCTTATACAGGAGAGATAAAGGATATTTTAACTAGTGCAACTGTACTTACAAAGGACAACAGAGTTGTTACATACTCAAATAAAGAATTAGATTTTCAATATAGATCATCTAGAGTTTTGAGAGAGGAATCAATTGTACTAAGTGCTACATTTACATTTAGTTATGATGATAAAGATGCAATATTAGAAAGAATTAGAGAGTTTACCATTAAAAGACATCAGAAACAGCCGCTTGAACTACCCTCAGCAGGTTCAACATTCAAAAGACCTGTTGGATATTTTGCTGGAAAATTGATAGATGATACCGGTCTTAGAGGACTTAAATTCAAAGGAGCTATGGTAAGCCAGAAGCACTGTGGTTTTGTTGTAAATTACAATAACGCAACTTCAAATGATGTAAAGACCTTGATAAGAATTATTCAAAATAGAGTTCTATTTGAGCAGGGCGTCGAATTGGAAACGGAGATTAAGATAGTAGATGACAAAGGTAATTATCAATAGGGATTTTCATACTCATTCTAAATATTCTGATGGAACTTCAAGCATTGAGGAAAATGTAAAAGAAGCAATAAATAAGGGTCTTAAGAGCATAGCCATAACAGACCACAACTATGGTCATGCCTTTTATGGAATAAAAAAGAGAGATTTAGCTCGATTGAGAAGAGAAGTTGATGAGTTAAGAGAAAAGTACAAAGAGATAAAAATACTTCTTGGTGTTGAAGCAAACATTCTAAGTCCATCTGGAGAGATAGACATCAAAGAAGATGACCGTAAATACCTAGATGTAGTTATAGCAGGATATCACTTTGGATCTAAGCCTACAAAGTTAAGTGACTTATTCTGGCATGGAACAAATTTACTTAATAAACACTTTGGAATTTTAAAAAAGAGAGCTATTAGATTAAATACACTTGCACTTACTAATGC
>JAEZUZ010000059.1 GCA_023443345.1 Bacillota bacterium | reverse complement strand
GAATAGCACCTGCATTAAATGCAACAGGAAGACTCGGTATGGAATCCTATGGGCTAAAGGTCCTAGAGAATACTTCTGAGCTCGATTCACATTTAATTGACAAAATTTTAGAAGTTATGAATTTAAGAAGAGCTGAAGAAGATAAGATAAGTAAAAGTATTATTAATGAAATAGATAGAGATAGTAATTCGATAATTCATTATTCAGATGATTGGAAAGAGGGAGTTCTTGGACTTGTAGCATCTAAATTCACTAATAATTATAATAAACCAACAATACTTTTGAATTTAGATGGTGATATTTATAAGGGATCTTGCAGAGCTCCAAGTAATTTTGACCTATTAAATGCATTTAAAGAGATAGAAGATACTATACATTTATTTGGGGGCCATAAAAATGCCTGTGGAATTCAAGTAAAAAAAGAAAATATTGAAAATTTTAAAAGTAGATTTAATAGTATTGTAAAACCTACTGTAAGTAGTCAAAAAATTTATGATGTATTTGAAATAAATCCAGAGGATTTAACTGAGAAATTTGTAGAATTTATTGATAAGTTAGCGCCTTTTGGATTTGGCAATGAAAAACCAATATTTCTAATTAGAAATGTCAAAATAAAAAGTTTTAACTTATACAACAATAATTTTTATTTAATAAAGCTAGAAGTTGGAAATAACATATATACTGCTAGATATTTCTCTAATTTAAGTGAAGATATTAGAATTGATGAAACTTGTGATATAGTATGTAATATAGATTTTAATTATTTTAGAAATAAAAAATCTATAAGCATTTCTATAGTTGACTACTACAATAAGTCATATGTTAGCAGTATTATAAATCCATTTAGTGTTGAATCTAGCATAAAAGTTGCTAAGAGTATATCTAATTATAAAAATAACAACTCTTCAATAAGCTATATCTCACCACTAGGATTTATAAAATATTCAAAAGATGAAGATTTAGATAGAAGTTTCTCTGATTCTCTTCCTATAATTTTTCTAATAAAAGAGTTTATGTTAGATAAAGATCTTTTTTATAGAGAATTTATAGATATGTTGAGCTTTAGAGAAGATTTAAAAAAGGGATATGTTTTTCTTAAAAAGAACAATATCATTAAATTAAGTAAAATAAATAAATTGCTTAAGTTTTTTATACAGTTAGAAATTTTTAAAGAATTAAAAATGCTGGATTATAAATTGATCAAGGACGAAGTAGTGGTCAAATTTAATGATTCAGACACTAATTTTGATCTTAATGATTCAAAAATATATGTAAATTCCCTAAAAATTAAGGAGGATTGGGATGAATTTATCAGAAAAAATTCGAGTAATTGATGATTATCCTGTTAAAGGAATAAGCTTTAAGGATGTAACAACTTTGCTAAAGGATGCAAAAGCTTTTAAGCAGGCATGTGATGAAATGACAGATCTTGCAAAAGAGTTTAAATTTGATTATGTTTTAAGTCCAGAAGCAAGGGGATTTTTATTTGGCCCAATCATTGCTGCAAATACTGGTGCAGGATTCATCCCAATAAGAAAACCAGGCAAATTGCCTGCTCAAACAGTGTCTCAGGAATATGAATTAGAGTATGGTACTGATAGGATAGAGATGCATGCTGATGCCCTTAAAAAGGGTGATAGAGTTCTAATTGTAGATGACCTTCTTGCAACAGGTGGAACGACAAGCGCAATAGTTGAACTTGTAAAGAGACAAGGGGCAGAGGTCGCAGGATTAGTTTATCTAATTGAACTTACATTTATTGATGTTGTAGAGGATATAAAGAAATATCCTACAAGGACAGTTATTAAATATTAGGTGGTTTCATGAATAAAGAGCAATTGGTCGATATAGTTCTTGAAAATAATCCAAAATTTAATATAGATCGTCTCAATAATGCTATCACTTTTGCTGAAATTGCACACAAGGATCAGAAGAGGTCTTCAGGAGAGCCATATGTAACTCATCCTATGGAAGTAGCATCTATTTTAGCTGATTTAGAGCTTGATGAAGATACAATTATTGCAGGATTGCTTCACGATGTCATTGAAGATACACCTTTTACCTATGATGATATAAAAGATAGGTTTGGACAACAAGTTGCAGATATCGTTGATGGTGTAACTAAGATTGAAAGAATCAAGTATGAATCTAAAGAAGTTCAACAAGCTGAAAATTTCAGAAAAATGTTGCTTGCTATGAGCAAGGATATAAGGGTTATACTTGTTAAGCTTGCAGATAGATTGCACAATGTAAGAACTCTCGATTATAAAAAGGCAGAAAAGAGAATACAAGTAGCTAATGAGACACTAGAAATTTATGTCCCTATTGCTCATAGATTAGGTATTTTTAGGATTAAATGGGAATTGGAAGATCTAGCATTTAAGTATAAAAATCCTAAGGAATATAAGGAAATAGTTGCATTAGTTAGTAAGAAGAGAAAAGAGAGAGAGACAGAAATTGAAAAGAAAATACAGGAAATTTCTGAACTCTTAGATAGAGAAGGCATAAAGCATAGTATATATGGAAGACCAAAAAACTATTTTAGTATATACAAGAAGATGACTACTAAAAATAGAACATTTGAGGAAATTCATGATCTTACAGCAATTAGGATTATAGTTGAAAAAGTTTCTGATTGTTATGCAGTAGTAGGTATCATTCACTCTAAGTGGAAACCAATACCAGGCAGATTTAAAGACTATATTGCCATGCCAAAACCAAATATGTATCAGTCACTTCATACAACTTTAATTGCACAAGGAACAAGTACATTTGAAGTTCAGATAAGAACAGAGGAAATGCATAGGACAGCTGAATATGGTATTGCTGCACACTGGAAATATAAAGAAGGAAATATTTCTAAAAGCAACGAAATGGGCTGGCTTAAACAACTTATTGAGTGGGAGCATGAAGAAAAGAATCCAACAGAGTTTTTGAGTTCAGTTAAATTGGACTTATTTATCAATCATGTCTATGTATTTACCCCTCAAGGAAAGGTAATAGAACTACCTGATGGTTCAACTCCTATAGAC
>JAEZUZ010000029.1 GCA_023443345.1 Bacillota bacterium | reverse complement strand
AAGGCTGTATCAACAAATAAAATAGTGCGTGTTAGTGATGATAATAAGACAGAGGCAAAAGAGCATGAGGTAGAGCATGCAGACCCTGATGATAAGGCACAGACTGTTGTAGTTGAAGAACCAGAAGAACCAACACCACCAAATCCACCAACACCGCCAAACCCTCCAACCCCTCCAACACCACCAGAAAATGAAAGAGATATACCACCAAGTCCAGAAACACCAAAAAAAGAGGCAAATCTTCCTGAAACTGGTGCAGGATTTGAAAAAGTTAGTTATATTAGCTTAATGACAATTCTAGGCGGAGCAATACTTATACTAAGAGAGTATGGTAAAAGAGAAGAATTATAAATTTACTAAGAAGGCCTAAAATTGATTTTATAAAATTAAGAGTAGCGAAAAAGCTACTCTTTTTTTTATAAGAAATATGAGCTTTACTAAAAAGAAGAGGAATTAGCATCAAGCATTAAATACTAAACAGAAAAAAGAAGAAACCAGTTCAAGTGTAGAGATAATTATGCCTCCTCTGTTGGAGGTTTTTGTATTTAATATAAGATATAAATATAAGATATAATATGACTTCAAAAGATATATGTATAAAAATGCGCAAATAGTGGATAATGATTTATATAAAATAACCTTGAGATTAAATGAATAAAAATATTAAGATAAAAAATAATAAGACTACACTTTTATAGAAAATCAATTCAATAAAATTTGTACATCTGATTAAGATTTTTGAAATAGAATGTTCCCAAATATAGTTTTAATTTATCTTTTTTGTAAGATAAATAAAGCTGTGATTTTTAAAGGGTGATGTTCATCATGGATTTTAATTAGACATTATCAAAGAGTTAGATAGAACAAGGAGGCATAGTATGAAATTAGCAATGGCATTATCAGAAAGAGCAGATTTACAGTGCAGGATTGCAGAACTTGGGAGAAGGCTAAACAGTAACGCCAGAGTGCAGGATGGGGAAGAGCCGGCGGAAGATCCACAGGAGCTGCTGATATAGCTTAATAAGAATTTTGAAAGACTTGAGGAATTGATTGCTCGCATAAATCATACAAACAATGAGACAAGGTACAATGACCTAACTCTTACAGACATGATTGCTAGGAGGGATTGTCTCAAGCAGAAAATTGGAATTATGAGGAGCTTTCTGGACACAGCCAGTGAGAAGGTATCCCGATATTACCAAACAGAAATAAGGATAATTTCTACTGTATCTGTCTCAGAGCTTCAAAAGAAGGTAGACGGGCTTTCAAAGGAACTCAGAGAGACAGATGAAAAGATTCAAGAATTGAACTGGACAACAGAGCTGATTTAAATTTGATGGTAGTCTGGCAGGGTGGGCATGATCTCTTGCGGTTGAGAATGAATTGCACAGTTAGGTGCATGAAGAGCACATGCTGGGGGTTGCACCCAATTGTACAAGGTACGCTCAGTAATGTTACAAACGTATAGTTACAGTATATTGTTATTACCTATTGCTAACTGGCAGACGAGGGAGGGTAAGGGGAATATATAAAAAAAATATTGGTGGATAAACAACCATTGGTTCTACCGATGAGACGTGCTTTTTCTGTATTGTTTCAGGATTATACAGTATATCCCTTTTCTATCAAAGACAATATTGTTCTTGGACGAGATGTAGCTGATAGACAAGTTGAATATGCCTTGCAATGTGTAGATATGTTAAATAAAATGAAAGACCTGCCAAATGGCATTGACACACCTGTTACAAGTCAGATGCTTGATTTAGGGGTTGAATTATCAGGAGGGGAAAGTCAAAGAATTGCCCTTGCTCGTACATATGTAAGTGATAGTGATTGCATCGTGCTTGATGAACCAACAAGTAACCTTGATCCATTTATTGAGTATAAATTGTATAAAAATATGTTAAATTTTTTTAACGATAAGACGGTAGTTATTATATCTCATCGACTTACCTTTTCCTATAAAATAGATCGTATTCTATGTTTTAATAACGGAACTTTAATAGAAAATGGTTCTCATGGTGAGTTACTTAAACAAAATGGGTATTATGCGCAGATGTATCGACTTAGTGTGGAAAAATATGTCACTCAAGGTGAAAAAGGAGATTAAAAATGGAAATTTTTGAATTTTTTATAATACCTAGTGCTATCTTTTCTACGGGACTGATAATATGGATTTTACTCGGCATATCTGCTCGGAAACTTGAGCTTTCAAAGGGAGAAATACAAATCGGAAAAATTGATAAACAAGTCCTTATCAATTTATCCCTAGAGCAACGTAAAGCTATAAGAAGAATCATTCTTTTGGCGACATTTATATGCAGTATCTTTACATCGGTGGTAGCTTTTATTTCAATTAAGTTGAGTTCTTTAACACTGTCTACTATGTTTGTTTGCATGCTCATACAAATACTTATATTTCTGATATGTGGAATACCGTTTTATAAAAAGCTGCGTTCTATTATTCAAGTAAGCTAATCTCAATCTAGAGATAACGACTGAATGACCATATGTCTCAGCATAATATTTCTAGATTTTTTATGTTTAAGAAGAAAGAATGGTTTTAATTGGAGAAAAAACATAGAACAGAAAATGGATAAACTATGAAATAAAAAGAGCATGTGAATTAAATAAATGAGACGGTAATGCTATTGTCCAAACTAAAAACATATAAGCATAGTGTCATTTAAATGTATACAGATGAATTAGATATAACTTTTAAAATGAGTTAATGATTATTATGATGTTTATACTTATGAAAACAAGCAATATAATTAATCCAAAAATATAGAAAGAAAAGTAATAAACCTGTACCTACTATGGTACATGTTTTTCATTAATTTTTAATGATGGTGCCTAGAAGATAAATTGCGGGCTTCACTTGGAAGTTTACCCTTATATCTTTTATAATAAGTTGAAAATTTACTATGGGATGAGTATCCAACAGATTCAGATATTTCCTTGTCAGAATTGCATTTAATTTTCAATCTTTAAAGTATTTAAAATTTATCTCTATATTTATCACAAAAATGACATAAAATTGTTCTATATAAAACGACAAATTTATTATATAATTTATTTATAAATCCATAAAAATAAGGAGGTTGTGTATGGCAACATTTTACGTTCCCTCAGTTAATTTGATTGGTCGCGGTTGTGTCAATGAAATTGGCAGTTATGTTAAGGATTTGGGCTACAAAAAGGCTTTGCTTGTAACAGATGATTTTATCCGAACAAGTGATATTTTACCTAGAGTTATCAAGCCGCTTGATGAAGTAGGTATTGACTACGTAGTCTTTAGTAAAGTTGATCCTAACCCGACTTGTAAAAATGTATTTGATGGACTAGCAGTTTTGCAGGAAAATGACTGTGATTTCATTATTTCAGTTGGAGGTGGTTCTCCTCAGGATGCTGCAAGCTGTATTTCTATTATGGCAACAAATGGTGGTAAACCACAAGACTATGAAGGCTTGCATAAGTCAGAAAAACGTGGTCTGCCAGTTGTAGCAATCAATACCACTGCAGGTACTTCAGCCGAAATCACCATTAACTACGTTATAACTGATGAAGAACGCAAGGTTAAAATGGTTATGGTGGATAAAAACAGCTTGGCTGTTATGTCAGTCAACGATCCTGAGCTTATGTTATCAAAACCAGCAGCTTTGACTGCGGCAACAGGTATGGATGCCTTAACTCACGCCATTGAAGCTTTAGTAACTCCTGGAGCATATGGGGTAACAAAAAAATTATCTATGGGTGCTATTGAGTTAATTAAAGAATATCTACCACGTGCGGTTGAAAATGGTCAGGATATCGAAGCTCGTGAAGCTATGGTTCATGCTATTTTCCTTGGTGGTATGAGCTTTAACAATGCTGGTCTTGGCTATGTACACTCGATGGCTCACCAGCTAGGTGCTGTTTATAACTTGCCACATGGTGTCTGCTGTGCTATGATTTTACCAATCATCGAGCGTGAAAATGCTAAACGAGTACCAGCCGCCTTTCGTGATGTTGCAAAAGCCTTTGGAATGGATATCGCAGGAAAGTCTGACGAAGAATGTGCAGACTATGCTATTGCCCAAATTGAAGAATTATCTGCCAAAGTCGGCATTCCGAAAAAACTGACCGAGCTGAACATCAAGGAAGAAGACTTCGACTTTGAATACCTGTCTAAGAATGCCTTAATTGATGCCTGTGCACCAGGTAACCCGTTCATGCCAACTTTGGAAGAAACCATTTCCTTCTATAAAAAATTATTCTAAAAAACAAACTAGCAGCTTCCCAAAACTGCTAGTTTTTTTCATTTGAGTTTTATATTGGATATGACTTGGCTCGTGGTAAGATGATTTTGTTAGATGCAGGGCACTTTAATTTTTAATGATGGTGCCTAGAAGATAAATTGCGGGCTTCACTTGGAAGTTTACCCTTATATCTTTTATAATAAGTTGAAAATTTACTATGAGATGAGTATCCAACAGATTCAGATATTTCCTTTATAGGAAGGTCAGTATTTAATAGAAGAGTTTCAGCTACATTCATTCTTTTTCTTTGAGTATATTCTGTAATGCTTTGACCATATTTTTCTTTAAATAAATTTTTTAATTTTGTTCCACTCATTTTGGATATTTTTTCGAGGGTATCCTGATGTACATCAACGGAGAAATGGTCATCCAAAAATCTAGCTACATCTTCAAGAGCTTTATTGTCATCAGATTCCATTTTATATTTTTCTCTATTTAAGTACGTATCTATAACCATACTATTCCACTCATTTGCTTTTGCTTTAAAGAAAATATCTGCAGAAGGAGTTTCCATTTTACAATGCAAAATATCCATTGCCACTCTTTTTAATGACTTTGTAAGAATTATCTGATTTGTTTGAAGTAAAGTTGAATAAAATGATTCTGGATTAATGCCAATAGATGAAAGATATATTTCTAAGAATTTTCTTTTAAAGCCAATAGATACAGCAAGGTAATAGGAGTTTTTATGTAATAAGAAGCCAAAATCATTTCTTATATTATCAAAATCAATAGTACACAGAGAGTTTGTAGTCAAAGTTTGATAAGGACTAAATTTTTCGCCATTTGCACTGATAATATAGCTTGAATATATTGAAACATAGTCTGCCATGCTATAAGTGTTATTTTGGACTACTTCCTCTTTGATATAGAAATCGTGGATATCAATAATAAATCCATCTCCTTCATAAAACCAGTATAGGCCCTCTGCCCATGATGAATCATCCTCATTCCAACAAAATGTATGTCCTGCGCTTGAATACTTCTTATTATTTTTGCACTCATCTACTTTCATATATTCTTTGACAAAGTCATAATAACTCATAATTCACATATCCCTTTTAGACAATATTCCGATTAGCCTTATTTAGTTAAATCTATTGTATTACTAATTATAGGTTATGTATAATGGAAGTGCAATGATAAATATTATCAATTACGTTTTTAGATTAACGTATATGTAATAAAAAGGATGTATTATTTATGAAAATTTATAAAAAAATATTTGGATATGCACAAGATAAAAAATATCTTTGTTTTTTTGCCATTATTTTTTCTGCTATATCTGCATTTCTAACAGTATGTGGATACTACTATATCTACAGATTTCTAGATAAGTTAATAATCTATGAAGATTTCTCTGGTGCAGAAAGTCTGGCAATAAAATCTGCCCTTATATTGACAGCAGGGGCAATATTTTATTTTATTTCAGGAATATTTTCCCATAAATTGGGATTTAGAGTTGAAACTAATTTAAGAAAAAGAGGAATCGATGGCTTAGAGAAAGCAAGCTTTAGGTTTTTTGATTTAAATCCTTCTGGGAAAATCAGAAAGATCATAGATGACAATGCTGCACAAACTCACAATGTTGTAGCACACATGATTCCAGATAGTGCTCATGCAATAGTAACACCAGTTCTTATTCTTGGATTTGGTTTTGTAGTAAGTATAAGAGTAGGTATTACTTTACTTTCCCTTACCGTAATTGGATCTATTATTTTAGGAGCAATGATGGGAGAGCAAAAATTTATGAAAATATATCAGGAAGCTCTAGCAAATCTAAGTGCTGAGACAGTTGAATATGTCAGGGGAATGCAGGTTGTAAAAATATTTGATGTAAGTGTTGAGTCTTTTAAAAGTTTTTATAATGCGATAAAAGATTATTCAAAATATGCCTATGAATATGCACTGTCTTGTAAAAAACCATATGTCTTGTATCAGTGGTTATTTTTCGGATTAATCGCCATATTAATTATTCCAATTATCTATTTTATGGCAAGTCTGGGAAGTGACAAGATGATTTTATTAGAACTTATCATGATTTTGTTTTTGTCAGGGGTCATGTTTGTTTCACTTATGAAAATGATGTGGTATTCAATGTATATTTTTCAAGGGAATTATGCAGTAGATGCCTTAGAGACACTATATGATGATATGCAAAAAGACAGACTCGAACATGGCAATTTAACTAGTTTTGAAAATTACAATATAGAATTTGACAATGTAAGTTTTGCCTATGGAGATAAGCCAGTAATTGAAAACTTGTCTTTTAAATTAAAAGAAGGACACACTTATGCACTTGTCGGGTCTTCAGGATCAGGAAAATCTACAGTGGCAAAGCTTATATCGGGATTCTACAATGTTGAGAGTGGAAGTATAAAAATAGGTGGTCAATCAATAGATCAATATAGAGAAGAAATACTAATTGAAGCTATCTCATTTGTTTTTCAAGATTCTAAATTATTTAAGATGAGTATCTATGACAATGTTGCATTGGCAAATAAGAAAGCGACAAAAGATGATGTTATCAGAGCTTTGAAATTAGCTGGTTGTGATTTGATATTAGATAAATTTCCAGAAAGAGAAAATACTATTATAGGTTCAAAAGGAGTTTATTTATCTGGAGGGGAAAAACAGAGAATTGCAATTGCAAGGGCAATTTTAAAGGATTCTAAGATCATTATAATGGATGAAGCTTCTGCTGCCATTGATCCTGACAATGAATATGAATTGCAAAAAGCATTCAAGAACCTTATGAAGGATAAGACAGTAATCATGATTGCTCATAGACTTTCTACAATTAAGGATGTCGACGAAATTCTTGTGATGAACAATGGAAAAATAATAGAAAGAGGAAGTCATCAAGAATTAATTTTAAGTGATTCAAACTACAAGAATTTGCAAGAAATGTATCACAGTGCTAATGAATGGAGAGTTGGTTATGAAGAAGTTTTATAAAAAAAGATTTGCCCTTACAGATAAGGGAGCAAGCAACTTGACAAAAGCAACTCTGTCTTCGTTTTTCGTATACTGTATAAATATGTTTCCTGCAATAATATTGATGATTTTTGCTCAAAAAGTCTTGGAAAACACCGATAGAAGTAATGTATTTTATACAATAGTTTCGATATTGACTCTAGTTGCTATGTATATTTTACTTTCAATTGAATATGACAAATTGTACAGTACGACCTATCAAGAAAGTAAAGATTTAAGGATTAATACAGCAGAATATTTATCGAAATTACCTTTGTCATATTTTTCTAAACATGATATTTCTGATATTTCACAGACAATCATGGCTGATATTGAAGGTATAGAACATGCAATGAGTAATTCAATTCCCAAAGTAGGAGGGATGGTACTATTTTTTCCACTGATATCTCTACTAATGATAGCAGGTAATGTAAAGATGGGCTTAGCTGTAATTATTCCATCTCTTTTAAGCTTTATATTCATACCTCTATCTAAAAAATATCAAGTTAGACAACAGAAAATATATTATGACATTCTAAGAAAAAATTCAGAAATTTTTCAGGAAAATGTCGAAATGCAGATGGAGATTAAAGCATATGGCTTATCAGCTGAAATGAAAGAAAAGCTATATGATGAGATGGATAAAAGTGAAAAGGTACATATAAAGACAGAAAGAACAAATATTTTAATTATGTTATTCTCTTCAATATTTAGCTTTGTATCTCTTGGGGTTGTAATACTTGTAGGGGTGAATTTGATAATAAATAAAGAGATAACTATCCTCTATCTCATAGGATATTTGTTATCGGCTATTAAGATTAAAGACGCCCTTGATGCCTCTAAAGAGGGAGTGATTGAAATATTTTATTTGACACCAAAGATTGAAAGATTGAAAGAAATTCAAAATCAAGAGCTACAAGAGGGAAAAGACCATGAGCTAAAAAACTTTGATATTGACTTAAGAGATGTTGAGTTTTCATACAATAGAGATACGAAAATTTTAAATGGAGTAACTTTTAAAGCTAAACAGTCAGAAGTTACTGCCTTAGTAGGTGCAAGTGGCTGCGGAAAAACTACTATCTTAAAACTCATATCAAGGCTCTATGACTATGATAAGGGACAAATTTTAATTGATGGTAAGGACATAAAAGAAGTATCTACAGCATCACTTTTTGATAAAGTATCCATTGTTTTCCAAGATGTCGTTCTTTTTAATCAAAGTATAATGGAAAACATACGAATCGGAAGGCAGACAGCAAGTGATGATGAAGTTAAAAGAGCAGCTGAGCTTGCAAATTGCACAGAATTTATAGAAAGACTGCCAAATGGATTTAATACTAGTATAGGAGAAAATGGAGCTGAGCTTTCTGGTGGAGAAAGGCAGAGACTATCAATAGCCAGAGCTTTTCTAAAGAATGCTCCGATCTTAATACTAGATGAGATTTCTGCAAGTCTTGATGTTGAGAATGAAAAGAAAATACAGGAGAGTTTAAACAAACTAATAAGAGACAAGACGGTTATTATTATTTCACACAGAATGAAATCTATAGAGAATGCAGATAAGATAGTAGTACTTGAAAATGGGAAAGTTGAAAGTCAAGGAAAACACGAAGAGCTTTTACAAAAGTCTAAAGTCTATAAGAATTTAATAGAAAAAACCAAAATGGCAGAAGAATTTATTTATTAGGAGGTTAAAGTGAATAATAAAAAACTAAAGGTAAAAGATTTAGTTACAATAGGTGTTTTCGGGGTGATATATTTCATCTTGATGTTTTCAGTGGGTATGATGGGCATGATCCCAATACTATTCCTAGTATACCCAGCAGCTTTAGCTATAGTTGCAGGAACAGTTGTGATGTTATTTATGGCAAAGGTACAAAAACCTTGGGCATTAGTTATATTTGGTATGATATCACCGCTTGTGATGTTTGTTGGTGGACACAGTTATATAATTATAGTTTTGCCTTTAATCATAATGATAATAGCAGAATTAATTAGAAAGGCCGGCAATTATAATTCTTTTAAATACAATATGCTTTCTTATGCAGTATTTAGCACTTGGATTTGTAGTTCCTTGATGCAAATGCTTTTAATGAAGGAAAGATATTTAGAGCATTGTAGAACAATGGGAGATGATTATGCAGTAACTTTAGAAAAACTAATAACGTACCCTCACATGGCTTTAGTATTTTTAGGTGCAATTGTAGGGGGAATTATCGGGGCATATATAGGAAAATCTCTATTAAAAAAACACTTTAAAAAAGCAGGTATTATTTAATGCCTGCTTCTTTAAATAATATTTATAATCCTAATCCCATTAGTAAAATCTTAGTTGTAATATTAACAGGCTTAACAGTTATGCATGGCATAAATATCTATTTTGAATTTGCAATCATTTCTATTTTTTTCATTTTATTTTATTTAAATGGATACAAAAAAACACTTTTGAAATGGATAATTTTATGTGCTCTACTTTACTCTTTGCCTAATTTTATGGTGCTATCTGAATTAAACCCTATAGTTAAGATGTTTTTGAGTATACCTATTGTGATTAGAATGTTTATTTTGCCATTTATTGCTGCTAACCTTATGATAAAGACTTCCGATGTAGGTACAATAATATCCTCGATGGATAAGTTAAAAATTTCAAAGAATATATCAATACCTATAGCAGTTATGTTTAGGTTTTTTCCTTCATATAAAGAAGAGAAGAAAAATATAAAAATGGCGATGAAGATAAGAGGTATAAATTTTAAAAATCCAATCAAATATCTTGAATATGTTGCAGTACCTCTGCTTATTATATCTTCTAATATTGCAGATGATATTGCAAAAGCTGCAGAAACAAAAGCAATAGAAAATCCAATTGCTAAGACTAGATATACTCCTGTAAAGATACAGGCCATAGATTTTATATATGTCTTAATGGTTGCCGGGCTTGTTGTTGGAGGTCAAACATGGTAGAAATTAAAGATCTAAGTCTTGACTATGGGCAGGAGAAAGTCTTAGAAAATATATCTTTGTCCATATCTGATGGAGAGTGTGTACTCTTTACAGGTAAAAGTGGAAGCGGGAAATCATCTTTAATAAATTCTATTAACGGCTTAGCTCTAAGATATGATAATGCAAGAACAAGTGGAGAAATAATTATCGATGATAAGAATATAAATGATATGGAACTTCATCAAATATCGATGATGGTCTCTACTGTTTTCCAAAATCCTAAGACATATTTCTTTAATGTTAATACGACATTAGAGCTTTTATTTTATTTGGAAAATATAGGGCTTACAAGAGAAGAAATGGACAAGCGATTGAATGAGATGCTTGAGATTTTCCCCATAAAAAATCTTCTTAATAGAGATATATTTAAACTTTCAGGAGGAGAAAGGCAAATTTTATGCATTGCTGCCTGCTATATAGCAGGAACAAGGATTATTGTCATGGATGAGCCTTCTTCAAATTTAGATATTAAAAGCATAGATGTATTGGCAAATATGCTTAAAGTAATTAAGGATAAGGGCATAAGCATAATTGTAGCTGAGCACAGGATTTATTACTTGATGGATATAATTGATAGAGTTTTTTTGATAGAAAGAGGAAAGATTAAAGAAACCTATAGTCAAAGTCAATTTCTAAATTTAGATACAGAAGAATTGAATGACATGGGACTAAGAGATAAATTATTGACTAAGTTAGAAGTTCCCCCTATAAAGGGAGATGGACAATATCATATAAAACACATCAGCTATAAGTTAGATGATGATAAATATTTAAGTTTAAAAGATATTTCTTTTAGTCTTGGCAAAATATATGGCTTAATAGGAGAAAATGGAGTTGGAAAATCAACGCTTCTAAGATGTTTAATTGGAGTTGAGAAAAAATCAAAAGAAGAAATTTATTTCAGAGATAAAAAGATTTCAAAAAAAGATAGACTAAAAATTTCTTCCTTGGTTATGCAAGATGTAAATCATCAGCTTTTTACAGATGAGATAATTAAAGAACTAAGCCTAGGAGTAAAGAATTTTGATAAAGAAAAAGCAGAAGCTATATTAAATGATTTAGAAATAGGTGAGTTTAAACAAAGGCATCCAATGAGCTTGTCTGGAGGGCAAAAGCAGAGAGTTGCAATAGCATCTGTTATATGCAAGGACTCTAAGTTAGTATATTTTGATGAACCTACTAGTGGTATGGACTATTCAAGCATGATAAAAATATCGGAATTAATTAAAAAATATAAAAGTAGTGATAAGATAATTTTCGTTGTTTCTCATGATATAGAATTCTTAAATAAAGTAGCAGATGAAGTCTATGAATTGTAAAAAAGACCTATTGATAATATAGGTCTTTTTTGTTATATAATTGTTTTAATGGATTAACAATTAGAGAATATGTTAAAATACAGCTTTTATAACTATGGTAATAAAAGGTATAAGACTAATAAATAAAGGAGAAAGAACTATGCTATGGATATTTAAAATAATTTTATTTCCGGTAAGTATATTGCTGAGCATCTTAATAGCTTTTCTGAAATTTCTGCTTAATGTTGGAGCAGCCTTTCTCTACATTGTTATGTTGTTCTGCATATTTGGAGCATTGGCATCCTTTATTCAAGGAGATACTAAAACTGCAATAATGGGATTGGTTCTTGGATTCATATTTAGTCCTTATGGACTTCCAAGTATAGGAATAAAAATTGTTGCATTTTTGGAAGTCATAAATAAAAAATTAAAATACATGTAGATATAATTTTAGAAGACATAGCTAAACAACTTATAAATAATTCAAATAATGTAGATTATGCTTTTATAAGCACTTCAACCTATAGAAAAGGGAGTCTATATGATGATAAAAAGCCTATACTTTAGTTTTAGAGGCTGGTGAAGATATGAAGGGGCTATATGTTAAGGAGTTATCAAAGTATAAAAAACAGGATGAATTTCTACTTGATAAAGGTGGCACAGTTTTTGAGTTAGATAAATATGAATCAGATAAAGAAAGCTCATTTGATGGAGTTACAGTATATGGTAAGATGTTTAGAAACAAGGAAGAATAAATGTTAGAAAAAGAAAAGAGAATAAGAATCAATGCACAAGTAACTTTGGAGAATATAATTAATAAGTTGCGTGATATAGTGCGTCCTGATAGATTTACAAGAAGAGACGTAATGTATGCAGAGATGAAATATAAAAGAGTTCTATTTAATTATATATATGATAGACCTATAACAGAAGGCTTTAAAAAGAAATTAGAAGAATTTATAAAACAGGTAGAAAGGGATTTTGGATATACAATCCATAAGAGATTAGTTGATGAAACAATAGATATTATAGACTGTATAGCCTATGTCAAGGATCCTAAGGAACTATATAAGAGCTCTCTTTTAGAGTGCATAGAGCCGTGGAATGAGGATACAGGAGAGCTGGCACCTGAAGAATTTAAGGGTGAGTTTATAATTACATACCCTAATGCTGAATTAGAAGATGAAAACAATTTAAAGAGGATTGAAGAGTGGGACTCAGAATTTAAAGCGTGTCGTGAAAGAAGAAAAAGTCTAAATAAAAAATAAATAATGACAACGTGCAAAATAAATTGCATTAAATAAATATCGTATCAGGCGTATTAACGTATTAACTTAGCAAGCGTATTAAATGGGCTTGCTTTTTTAATACAGTAAATATGGTTGATGGGAGGGGGAAAAGTGAAGAAAAACACACAAAACGATATTCAGGAAAATAACGTTCCTGAGGTAGAGAATGAAGAAGTAAAGACTTCTCAAGAAGAAAAAGAGGTAAAAACTTATACACAGAGTGAACTTGATAGTCTTATAAGTAGAAGCGTTGAGAACGCATTAAAGAAAAGGGAGAAACAATACGAAAAAGACTTAAAGGACATCAAAACACAGGCGTATGAAGATGGCAAAGCTGATGCTACTTTAACTGAAAGTGAAAACAAATGAAGAAAATTATCACTAATGGATATACAAAATTTATTTTTTTAAGTATATAATGAAATTGGAGGTTTTAATGAAAAAAATTATCAATATAAACAAAGATATCTATACCATATGTGAAGAAGATGGTAATGTTATAAATATTTTAAAGTCCTTAGGCTTTAATAAAATTGTTAATCCTTTAATGAGAACAACTGCAGGAAGGATGGTGACTCTAAAACAAGGAGCAGAAAAACAGAACATAAGCCTTGAGGTCATAGAAAAAAAATTTAGAGAAGAAGGATACGAAGTTATCGGTATTGATGAAAAAAATGACAGGGTAGAGCTTATCAAAAATTATTTAGATAGATTAAATAATAATGAAGATATCGAGTCTGTTCGAAGGGACTTTGTTAAAGACTTTAGCAATGTTGAAGCAATTGAAATAGCGCAGGCAGAGCAGAGCTTGATTGAAGAAGGATTTGATGTCAAAGAAGTGAGAAAGTTGTGTGATGTGCATTCGGCACTTTTTCATCAAGATGCTAACAATGATCTGGATATGAAAACAGCAAGTTTTAGTGAGATACAAGGCCATCCATTAAATATATTGACATTAGAAAATAAATATATTGAAGAAAATATTACTGAAATAGAAAAGGCTATATTAGCAAGTGATATTGATGCATTTTTTGACGAGTTTAAAAAGTTAAAAAATATTACTCCTCATTACAAGAAAAAGGGAGAATTAATTTATCCAATTTTGGCAAATCATAGTATTACAGGACCAAGTGAGGTAATGTGGGATATTGATGATCAAATACGAGCAGAAATTAAGAGGATAATTAAAGAATTTGATAAATCAAAATATATGGATTTATTAGATGATATTAAAGCACTTTTACTTAGAATAAAAGAAATGATATTTAAAGAAGAGAAAATATTATATCCAATGTCACAGGATAAGCTTGATAAAAATGACTGGTATGATATATATCGTGATTTTACAGATTATGGATATTCATATTCAATAGATGTCCCAAAATGGAGTGAATATATGGATAAAGAACGTGATGCTATAAAATCAACAGATAGTAGCGATTTTTCAACAAATCTAAAGTGTTTGTTTGATGAAGAAGTTGTCATTCAATTTCCTTCAGGGGTACTTACTTTAGCACAATTAGATGGGCTATTAAAGACTATGCCGATGGAAATAACCTTTATTGATCACAACAATATTAATAAATATTTTTCTGAGCACTGCCCATTATTTCAAAGACCATTAAGTGCATTAAATAGAAATGTAGCAAGCTGTCATCCGCCTAAAGCACAATATATGATGAACAAAGTCATAGAAATGTTTAGAGAAAAACACACTAGAACATTTTATAGAATGGATACAAAAGGAGACAGATGTATCTTGGTTAGATATTATGGTGTATATGACAGAAAAGATAAATTTATGGGTGTGCTAGAGTTAGTTGAAGATTTTAAAGATTATTTTAATGATATCAAAAAAACTATGGAAATCTTAGAAAATAATAAGTAACATCATAAGATGATTAAAAGAAATAGACTTCTTTTGATGTCTATTTCTTAATTTTATGATATTATAAAAAAAGATATAGTATAGGGGATTCATTCTACTTATATGCTATAAATTACAATTAGAGAGTATATTATAGAAGAATTTAATTTTGTACAATGTCAATTAAATTATTATAGGAATGCGATTATGATTTTTGAAACAGAGAGATTAATTTTAAGAAAATGGAAAGAAGAGGATGCAGAAAATTTATTTCTATATGCCTCCAATCCTAAAATTGGACCAAATGCTGGATGGCAACCACATAAAAATATAGATGAGAGCTTAAACATTATAAGGAATGTATTCCTAAAAAAGCCCTGTGAGTATGCAGTATGTTTAAAAGAAGACAATAAGCCAATTGGTGCTTTTTCCTTAAAACTCTTTGATCCAAATAGAACTATTAGTCTAGAAAAAAGCGATGAGTTTGAACTCGGATATTGGATTGCAGAGCCCTTTTGGGGAAAGGGACTAATTCTTGAAGCAGCAAGAGAATTGATGCGTTATGCTTTTGAAGATCTTAACATGAGCAAGGCTTATTGTAGACATTATGATGGCAATACAAAGTCTAAGAGAGTTATAGAAAAATTAGGATTTAGTTATGTAAAAAGTATGGAAATAAATGTTGCGCTACTTAATGAAGTGCGTATGTGCCATGTATATGTACTAACTAAAGAAGATTGGCAAAAATTATAAAAGGAGGTTTTATGAACTGTAAAAAGTGCAATGAAGAAGTTGCAGAAAAAAGCTCATTTTGTTCCAATTGTGGAGAGCCAGTTAATGAAAGTTCAAAAGTAGTTCAAGAAAAAAGTGAAATGAACTTTGCAGAGATTGGTAAGAAATTGGACAATGTAGCTAAGAAAGGAGCAGAAACATTTAAAGAAAAAACTAAGAATATATCTGATACTGATATTCTAATTTATTCAAAATTAGCCTTTCTGATTTCTGCAATAGTAGCAATTGTTTCGCCGTTTTTTCCTTATGCAAAGCTTGGGTATGTGAGTATAAACTTTATAAGGATACCAGCTATGTATGGTAGTAGTGGTAAGTTTTTAGATGGAATTTTTCTTATTATAATAGCAGTTGTAGGTATAGTACTTTGGAAAAAAAATCATAAACTTGGAATGTTAATATCTGGGATACTTGCATTTAGTTTTATGTTTTATGAATCAAGACAGATAAGCCAGTTTACGGATTTTGGTGCTCAAAAAGGAATAGGATACTATCTATGTTTCCTTTCAGCACTAGTTATGTGTGCATCATCAGTCATACATTACAAATATTTCAAGAAACGAGAGAAATTATAAAAATTATCTATTATTAAAAGATCCTCTTTATGTGAAGAGGATCTTTTTTATTACCTATTGACACAACTATACTATTCAGATACTAAATAATTCAGATCTTATAATGATAGATACACCAAAGCATGAAATAAATACAGAATTTCCTGAGAAACTAGGTGAAATAATAAATTTATCTTATCAAAAAGCACTTAATAATCAGTAAAGTCAAAGAAATAATAATGCTAGATAAATCTATTTTTGTTGTAGTAGGAACATAATTACAGGGATAATTGTAGTTGGTATAATTTCAAAGATCAAATGTATAAAGAGCAAAATTACAAAGTCTAAAATAAAAATAGCGACATTGTCGCTATTATTTATTTTTCCTCATATAGGAATATTGTCTTTGAATCCTTGATGTCTTCTTCTTGTCTCTTATTGCTTCTATAAACTTATTGTAGTATATCAGTGAGCTTACCATTAGAGCATTTGCCATCTTTTTCTTAAATAGAAATTTTGCTATTGTGTGTGTTTTTGACTGATGGTATGAATCTTCTCCCAAATCCTTGAATGCAGGGTGGGATAGGTTGTACTTTAGAGTTAGCATGGTCTGTCTTAGGCTCTTGTTCTCGTTTTCATACAAATCTTTTAGAGACTCAATAAATATTTCCTCTTTAAATGGCAAGAATCTATATCTATCTTCTTCTAGAATTTCTTTATCTATTATCTCTATTGCATGCTTTGCATTGTCCATCATACTCATGTAGTAATTTTCTTTTTTTATATCTTTAAGCACTCTGTGGACATAACATATGTCATTAGAGAACTTAGCTCTTTTTATGTTCTTTAGGTACATATAGTTAAATAGTCTATAGCTAAATTCTCCTGTCTGTTCATAAAATCTGATGTTATTTTTATCTATTATTTCTTTGCTATATAGTCTAGATATGTTAGAAGTTATAGGAAAGTCGCTTGCAAAGGGGAAGTTGAGTCCCTTTATATTTAGATTTGCCTGTCTAAGTCTTTCTACTATTAGTGTTTTAGGCATTGTCTTTGACTGATAGTATCCTATTAATTTTTTATCTATCTCAAAACTGATGTTTCCTATTACATGATCAGCTTCGCTAGTTGCCTCTATAAGTGTCTCTAGAGAATTGTGTGTGAGCCAGTCGTGAGAATTTATGAACATTATCCACTTTCCCTTAGCAGAGTCAAGTGCAACATTATTAGATGAATAGATATTGTTATCTTTGTTTTTTATAACTTTTATAAAGTCATACTCTTTTTCGTATTTTTCTATAATTTCAAGAGAGTTATCTTGAGAGTGATTATATACAAAAATAAGCTCAAAGTCTTTGAAAGTCTGAGAAATAATACTTTGAGTTAAATCAGATATAAATCTTGATGAATTTATAATTGGAACTATAATACTTATCTCTTTCATTATTCCTCCCTAAGAAAAAGCATACCCTATTTCAGGTATGCTGTAAAGTTTACTATATTCCCAAATATGCCTGTTTGACTTTTGGGTTGTTCATAAGATCTGAAGCTGTGCCAGAAAGCTTAATTAATCCTGTTTCAAGCACATAGCCTCTGTTTGCGACTTCTAGAGCCAGGTGAGCATTCTGCTCAACTAGAAGTATTGTAACCCCTTCACTATTTAGCCTTTTTATGGTATTAAATATCTCTGTAACAAATAGAGGAGATAACCCCATAGAAGGCTCATCCATAATAAGTAGCTCTGGCTCACTCATAAGTGCACGTCCAATAGCTAACATCTGTTGTTCACCACCAGATAGAGTTCCAGCTATTTGGTGAATTCTCTCTTTTATTCTAGGGAAGTTCTCAAAAAATAGTTCTTTAAGTTGTTTTTTCTCTTGAGAAGTTTTCTTACTAGAAAAAAATCCAAGTTCTATATTGTCTTCAACTGTCATATTTGAAAATATTCTTCTTCCTTCAGGAACTTGAGCTATTCCAAGAGAACATATCTTATGAGCTCTATCTTTTAAAATATCTCTCTTTTTAAAAGAAATACTTCCACTTTTAACTGGAACAAGTCCACTTATAGATTGTAGTACTGTAGTTTTTCCAGCTCCATTAGCACCTATCAAACAGACAATTTCTCCCTTGTTTACTTCAAGAGAAACTCCCTTTATAGCGTGTATATTTGAATAGTATACGTGTAGATCATTTATTTCTAATAATCCCATAGCTTCTCCTAGTTTCCAAGGTATGCACTTATAACCCTAGGGTCATTGAGCACCTGTTCTGAATTTCCCTGAGATATTACTATACCTCTATCTAAAACAACTATTCTCTCACAAATACCAGCTACAAGTTTCATGTCGTGTTCTATAAGTAGAACAGATATTTTGAATTTTTCCTTGAGCAATTTTATCGTATTCATAAGTTCTAGAGTTTCTGATGGATTCATACCTGCTGCAGGTTCATCAAGTAGAAGAACCTTTGGATTTGTCGCTACAGCTCTAGCTATTTCTAATTTTCTCTGCTTGCCATATGGCAGAGATTGAGCATCGTTTTCAGCAACTGAATCTAAGTCAAAAATAGATAGTAATTCAAGAGCTTTTTCTCTCTGTAATTTCTCTTCTTGCCAATAACTCTTAGTTCTTAAAGTGCCTGCAATTATTGAGTACTTCATGTTGAAGTTTGAAGCAGCAATAACATTGTCAATTACACTCATCTGTTTAAAAAGGCGTATATTTTGAAAGGTTCTAACAAGTCCTTTTTTAACTAGTTTATGAGGCTTCATTGATGTTATTTTCTCACCATTTAGGAAGTACTCACCAAGTGTAGGTGTGTATACTCCAGATAGTATGTTAAAGAAGGAAGTTTTTCCGGCTCCGTTTGGTCCAATCAAACCGACCAGTTCCCCTTCATCTAAGAAGAAATTTATATCTTCTATTGCCTTTATTCCACCAAAGTGAAGGGATATATTTTTACATTCTATTAAATGACTCATTTTCCCTCCTTCTTCTTAGAAAAAAATTCAACAACTTTAGATATCTGGAATTCCTTTCTTCCAAGAAGACCACTAGGTCTAAATAACATCATAAGTATCAAAATCAGTGAATAAAGTATAGTCCTGTAATCCTGAAATCCCCTAAGAGCCTCAGGAAGTATAGTTAGTACGATTGCAGAAAGTATTGCTCCTGTAAAAGAACCCATACCTCCAAGGACAACCATTACAAGTATATTTATTGAATAGTTAAAGTCAAATTGCTTTGCAGTTATTACACTTATATTCTGTGCAAATATTGCCCCTGCAATTCCTGCAAAAAATGCAGATATACTAAAAGCAAGTGTCTTATAAAATGTCGTATTTATACCACAGGATTCACTTGCGATTTCGTCTTCTCTAATTGCCATTACAGCTCTACCATATCTAGAAGTCATGCAGGTGTACATAAAGATTACACATGTGACCATTATGATAAATATAGTTGTAAAATTTTGATATGTAGGTATAGATGAAAGACCCTGAGAGCCTCCTGTAAATCTAAAGTACTCTATAAAAACTCTTATAATTTCTCCAAAAGCCAGTGTTATTATAGCTAAGTAGTCGCCCTTGAGCCTAAGAGCTGGAATACCAACGAGAATACCTACAAATAGAGCAAGTATACCTGCGATTAAAAGAGTAATTAAATACTGGTATAGACTTGCACTGTGAAATACATTTTTAGCTAAGAGACCTGCAGTATAAGCACCTATTGACATAAAACCTGCGTGACCTAGTGTAATTTGCCCAAGCACACCAACAGTTATGTTTAAACTTATAGCAAGGATTATATTTATGCATATCAGGTTGAGGATACCTCTTTGATATCTGCTTATTATCCCTTTTTGCATTAAAAATATGAGCAGGACATACAAGAAATTGCACAGTAGATAGGTTAGTAAGTAACTTATTTTCTTATTTCTTGTCATATTACACCTTCTCCTGAATGTGTTTTCCAAGCAGACCTGCAGGCTTTACAAGAAGTACGA
>JAEZUZ010000086.1 GCA_023443345.1 Bacillota bacterium | reverse complement strand
AATACAAAGAGAGTTAAGAAGGGTATTGAGCAAAAAGCAGCTAATGCAGTTCTAGTTAAGTTAAATCAAATTGGTACATTAACAGAGACATTAGATACAATAGAAATGGCTAAGAGAGCAGGATTTACAAATATAATTTCACACAGAAGTGGTGAAACAAGTGATTCAACAATTGCTGATTTAGCTGTTGCTACAAATGCTGGTCAAATTAAGACAGGTGCACCTGCTCGTACAGACCGTGTTGAAAAATACAATCAACTTCTAAGAATTGAAGAGAGACTTGGGGATCAAGCTCAATATGCTGGAAAGACAGCTTTCTACAATCTTAAGAAATAATGATAGTAATTGCAAAAGAGGGTAACACCCTCTTTTTTATTTTATGTTAAATAAAATTATCGAAAATTTGAAATATATTTTTAAATATGCTATGATTAATTCATAGAGATGTTCTAGTTTTCTTTTTCTTTCAGTAGTAAGGCTCCCGGCATGGGGCTTTATTACTGTTAGAGTTCAATTAAATTAATTGAACAATTTTTTTTTTTGTGTTAATATCTATATATTAAATTGGAGGTAAGAATGTACATAGCTTTTTTAATAATTTTTATAATTTCAGGTTTAAGCTTGATAATTTCTGTTTTACTCCAACCAGGAAAGAGTGAAGGTTTAGGAAGTATTACTGGTGGAGCAGAACAGCTTTTTGGTTCTAAAAGAGGCGAAAGATTTGAGAGAATGTTTGATATGGCAACTAGAGTATCAGCTATATTTTTTATGGTAAGTGCTCTGATGTTGGTATATCTTTCATAGAAGGAATTATATGGTAGAACTAAATGATATTTTTAAGATTGCACCAATTTTAAGTTCGGTGGTGGCAATTCTATTTACGGTTTATTTAGCGAATGCAAAAGTTAAGTCAGTTGATCCTGGCAATGAAAGAATGAGAGAGATTTCTCAGTATATAAGAGATGGTGCTATGGCGTTCCTATCAAGGGAATACTATACACTTTCGATTTTTGCAGTAGTAATAGTTATTATTATTGGTTTTGGAATAGGATATGAGACAGCTATTGCTTTTTTATGTGGAACTATATTTTCTGCACTTGCTGGTTTTATAGGAATGCGCATTTCTACAGCAGCAAATGTTAGAACAACTAATGCTGCAAGAAAAGATGGAATGAATGCCGCTTTAAGTGTTGCTTTTAGTGGTGGAGCAGTAATGGGTATGACTGTAGTTGGACTAGGTCTCCTTGGTGTTAGTGTTATACAGCTTGTATTTAATGATCCACAGATTACTGCTGGTTTTAGTTTTGGTGCATCCATGATAGCACTATTTGCCAGAGTTGGCGGTGGTATATACACTAAGGCTGCAGACGTAGGTGCTGACTTAGTTGGTAAGGTTGAAGCAGGTATTCCTGAAGATGACCCTAGAAACCCAGCTGTTATTGCTGATAACGTTGGAGATAACGTTGGAGATGTTGCTGGTATGGGAGCAGACTTATTTGAGTCATATGTAGGAAGTATTGTAGCCGCAATTACTATTGGTTCGTTTACTCTTGCAAGCAAGGGAGTTATTTTCCCGGTACTTATATCTTCTATTGGTATTATCACATCTATTATTGGGACATTTTTTGTTAGAGCTAATGAAAATAGTAACCCGCACCATGCACTTAAGATCTCAACATATGTTGCTGCATTATTACTAAGTGGAATTTCACTTTATTTAAGTTATTATTTCTTTGAAACATTAAACTATGCTTATCCAATAATTATAGGTATAGTAGTTGGAATATCTATAGGAGCAATTACAGAAGTTTATACTTCTGGAGATTATTCTCCTGTAAAGAAAATAGCAAAACAATCAGAGACTGGATATGCTACAACCATTATAAGTGGTCTTGCTGTAGGTATGATCTCTACAGCAATTCCAATAGTTTTAATGGCAATTGCAATAATAATATCTTATAAGTTTTCAGGATTTTATGGTATCGCTCTTGCTGCGGTTGGTATGCTTGCAAATGTTGGATTAACTGTATCAGTTGATGCATATGGCCCTATAGCTGATAATGCTGGTGGGATTGCAGAAATGAGCGAATTGCCAAGTAAAGTTAGAAATATAACAGATAAATTGGATTCTGTAGGAAATACTACAGCTGCTATTGGTAAGGGATTTGCAATTGGTTCAGCAACTCTTACAGCTCTAAGTTTATTTACATCTTATGCTCAGACCGTTAAATTAAGTAGCATAGATCTACTTAATCCAAGTGTTGTAGCTGGATTATTTATAGGTGGTATGCTTCCGTTTGCATTTACAGCTCTTACAATGGAATCAGTAGGTAAGGCTGCTAATCAAATGATTGAGGAAGTTAGAAGACAGTTTAGAGAATTTCCAGGGATTATGGAAGGTAAGGAAACTCCAGATTATAAGAGATGTGTTTCTATATCTACAACTGCAGCTTTAAGGGAAATGATTATTCCAGGTTCAATGGCAGTAGTTATTCCTGTATTAGTTGGATTTTTATTAGGAATTGAAGCATTGGGTGGACTACTCTGCGGTTCTTTAGTAACAGGAGTTCTGTTGGCTATATTTATGGCTAACTCAGGTGGGGCCTGGGACAATGCTAAAAAATATATAGAAGAAGGAAACCACGGAGGTAAGGGATCAGAAGCACACAAGGCTTCAGTAGTTGGGGATACTGTTGGTGATCCATTCAAAGATACTTCAGGACCAGCTATAAATATATTGATTAAGTTGATGACTGTAGTCTCTCTTCTTCTAGCTCCATTATTTTTGTAAAATAAGCTCCATTTGGAGCTTTTTTTCAAGAGGTGAACATGAATATTATTGAAGAAAAAATACTAAATTTGGCAAAAAAGAAAAATAAATCTTTAAATTTTCAAGAATACTCTTTGAAACTTAAGCAATATTCATATCAAGAAATAGGACTAGCTCTCAATAACTTAGTCAATCTAGGTTATTTAAGAAAATCTAAGAATGATAGATATGTATATGATGCATCTAATAATATAGCTGTTGGACAATTGAGAGTTACTCAAAAGGGGTTTGGATTTATAAATTTTAAAGATGGGGAAATATTTATCCCAAGAAAAAATCTCCTTGGAGCAATAAGTACTGATACTGTAAGAGTTAGATATTTTAAAGAAGCTCCAGATAGATATAGAGGAGAAGTAGAATCTATAATTTCTAGAGAATATAGTGTTTTAACTGGAAGAGTTGTATTTATTGAAGGGCTTCCATATTTTTTAAGTTTCAATGATGACATTAAAGAGTATATTCCTATAAAAACAAGTGAATTAAATGGAGCAAAAAAATCAAATATAGTTAGAGTTAAAATCCTGCCAAATGTTAAGAAAAACTGGTTTGCCAATGCTAAAGTTATAAAAGTTCTATCAAAGACAAACGACACTAGTCAAGTTAAAGAAGCTACAATTGAGAGTTATGGTATTGAACAGAAATTTTCTTCAAAAATTTTACACGAAGCAAATTTAATTAAAAATACAATTCATCAAAAAGGACAAAGGCTTGATTTAAGAGATGATTTTATAATTACTATAGATTCAATTACTGCTAAAGATTTAGATGATGCAGTTAGTTTAGATTATAAAGACGGAATATATACCCTGGGTGTTCACATTGCAGATGTAAGTGAATATGTTCTAGAAAATACACTAATAGATGCAGAGGCCTTAAAAAGAGGAACTTCTGTATATCTTGTAGATAGAGTAATTCCAATGCTTCCTTCTGTTTTATCTGATGATCTATGTTCTCTTAATCCAAATACTGAAAAATTGACATTAAGTGTTATTATGAATATCGATGAAAAAGGCAATGTAATAGATCATAAAATTGCAGAATCCCTTATCGTATCTAAATATAGAGGGACTTATGAGGAATTCAATAGCTTTTTAAGTGGAGAAAAAAGGTTAAAAAGCGGTGTATTAGAAGAAAAAGTAAAGTTGATGTATAAACTTATGACTATCTTAAGTAATAAGAGGCAAAAACAAGGTGCTATAGAATTTGACTTTAAAGAGACATATCTTAAAACAGACCAAGAAGGAAATGTTGTAGATATATATCCATTTGAAAGGGGAGTTTCTGAGAAAATAATTGAAGAGTTTATGCTTCTTACAAATATAGTTGTAGCTGAAAATTTTTATTGGCTAGAGTTACCTTTTTTATATAGAATTCATGAAAAACCACAGCAAGATAAAATACTAGCTTTAAATAAATTTCTAAAATCCTTTGGTTTCAGGATTAAGGGTGATAAAAATAAAATAAATGCAAGTAGTATAACGGATATTTTAGATAAGCTAGAAAATAATCCTATTAAACCAATAATTAGCAAAATGGTTCTAAGAAGTTTAAACCAAGCTAAATATAGCGATGTAGTTTCTGAACATTTTGGATTAGCTACAGAGTACTACAGTCACTTTACTTCTCCAATAAGGAGATATCCTGATTTACAAATTCACAGGATAATTAAAGACTTCTTACACGGGAGATTAAATGAGAAAAAACTAGAGCACTATAATAAAATTCTTTCTACTGTAGCCCTTAAATCTTCAGTAATGGAGAGGAAGGCTGAAAAGTTAGAGAGAAAGATTCAAGATATAGAAATTGCTAAATATATGAAGCAATTTATAGGAAGAGAATTTAGTGGGGTAATAGTTTCTGTTACTAATTTTGGTTTTTTTGTATCTTTAGAGAATACAGTAGAAGGACTTGTTCATATATCAACTCTTAGAGGGGTATATAGCTTTGATTCAACAAATCTTAAGCTTGAGAATCTTACAAAAGGTGCTTCTTATAAAATAGGAGATAGATGTGATATAATATTAAGTGGAGTTGATATTGAAAATGGTAAAATTGACTTTATTTTAAAAGATGATATTAACGATTAATATTAAATAAAATATGAAAGAGATGAGATGAAATTAGGTATTGTTGGTCTACCAAATGTAGGTAAAAGTACGCTTTTTAATGCAATAACAAGTGCTGGAGCAGAAAGTGCAAACTATCCTTTTTGTACAATTGAGCCAAATGTTGGTGTAGTAGATGTTCCAGATAGCAGAATAGATTTTTTAGCAGATATGAGTAACTCAAAAAAGAAAGTATATGCAAGTTGTAGTTTCTATGATATAGCAGGTCTTGTCAAGGGGGCTTCTCAAGGAGAGGGGCTTGGAAATCAATTTCTTGGCCATATAAGAGAAGTCGATGCAATTTGCCATGTAGTTAGATGTTTTGAAGACGAAAATATCACCCATGTTCATAATAAAATAGATCCACTAGAT